>NZ_JAKZIW010000030.1:0-27440 GCF_031143325.1 Enterococcus sp. FR204
CCACAGTGACAAATTAATATTGTGAAAATAAATACTAAGCGTATAATTTTAGTTATCAGCGAGTGGTCCGCTGAAATAAATTAAAAGGTGGTGAAAAATTTGTACTTTGTTATAAGAGAAGCAACTAATGGCCAATATTACTTCGTTATTAAGTCCAATAACAATGAAGTAGTAGCAACTAGCGAAACATACTTGACTAAATATTCCGCTGAACAAACCATTAATTCTATAAAAAACGGAATCACCAAAGACTCTCAAATTATCGATATGACTAAATAAGACGACTAACTTCATTTGCTAGGGAGTTCATTTCAGCTGCTTTTTCTACCAAAGCAGTTGAGATACTTTCTAGCTTTTCTGATTTAACAGAATTAAATACTGGCGTCTTGATACTAATCGATACATCTTGACGAGGATCAGGACTCGTTGCTCTATTTTTTTGCGCCACTGATCTGTACTTTTCTACTGAATGATACTCAATTACTTGTTCTAAATGTTTTTTGTACTCTTTACATACAGCTTCTTTTTGGATCAATTCTAAACGTTGTTGCTCAATAATATCAATCAACCGTTTTCGATCCATACCTTGATACTTTATTTGTTCGACTTGGTCACTATCCTTGTTGAGCAGTTCTTTTAGTTCAGTCAAATCTAATTTGACAGTTGCTTTGATTTCTTTATCCATTTGTTTTCCCTCCAATACATAAATTAATAAACAGCAACAAAATAACATTGCTTTGATAATTTGGTATCGACCACTATAAATTTCTTTTCTTGCAATTATTTTTAATATATGCTAGATTATCAACCGATATAGTCACTGCCTGTACTAGCGGAAACTAGTGCAGGTTTTTTGTTCTATTTACTCAAAAGTTATTACGATAAATTCTTATTGTGAAAATAAATACTAAGCGTATAATTTTATTTATCAGCGAGTGGTCCGCTGAAATAAATATACGAAGGTGAAAACTATGTTAACCAATGAACAACGCGCTCATGATTTAGCAATTGCAACATTACCTTTTGTCAGAGATATTGTTAAATCTCAAATAATTGAAGGGAAAGATGCAAAATTTGATGCATATTTTGAATATATAAAGCTTTATAATCAATTTCTTTCCGCTGTTTCTGAAGATTTTAAAAACTAGGAGCAACAGCTTGACCGTTAATTAAAAAATCTTTACTTTTTTTATAAATATCATCAATTTTTATATCTTGCTCCTTGCTACCACCAATAGCTTGGAGCAACTCTTTTATTTCTTCTGGAGTACCTTCAACTGATAATTTCATTTTATATACCCTCCAATACATAAATTAATAGACAGCAACGGATGATAGATAATAAGAACAATTTAGAAGGAGTTAAAATTCACATCCTTATTCTTAATATTTCCGCTGCTGTCTATCGAAGCTTAATTAAAACGATGAGGGAGATTTCCTCCCTTACATTTTATTTTGTCGATCCTGTTTCCTAATCTTTCGACACTATCATAATATCACGTTAAACCGCTCAAAAACCCTACACTATCCCTACAAAAACCCTACAAAATCAACGATACTGAACTAACACGCCTTTTTTGTATGCTTCAGCAAATTCGATCAATGCGATGGATTTCAGCTTCTCTACATTCTTCTCTCCGTATCCTCGTATCAATTGCCCTATTTCGTAATTAGAGTGCTTGTTTACGTCACAGAAGCTGTAGTAGAGTATCTGACGACTAATCAGACTAAGAGCCATCAAGGCCGCTAGAATCGCGTCTCTCTCCGCTTCTATATCCATCATCTGAATGATCGCGTCTTCTGCCTTATTGCCGTGCTTCGGTGCCTTCGGCATATCCGTAATAATCGGAGACTTAATATCTATCAAAGAGCAACCTGCCATCCGCTCCAAACGCCGAAAGTTCTTCAGCACATCTCTCGCATTACATCTTGTCTGTTTGAAATCTACCTCTCGTAACAATTGCATCAAGTCAAACCGCTCCTTTATGTGATATAATAAATGTGTTGGATTTATTGAATCAGTCGGAGCGATCCGGCTTTTTTATTTGTCATTGATTAGTTCAATATCCACCAATCTCACCACTGCTAAATTCTCTTTACTTTTCGCTAACCACTTGTCACATTCCATCGTGTTTTCAATGCGAATGATCGCTGAGTGATTATAGACGTGTTCTACATATCCACGAAATGGATAGATGAACCCTTCTGCTTCGCAGCGAACCATGTCACCGACTTTGACTTTTGGTTTCTTACGTGTTTTAGGATTCTTTGTCGGCATATCTAGCATTAAACCGCCGATACCGTGACTGCTAGCGTAAAATCCGTCTTTTAGTTTCATCTTTCTACCACCTCTTCCACTGGCACAGCAAACGGCCAGAATCTTTCATCAATTTCTTTAATCTGTTTTTCGGTCAGTTGGTAGTGGTGTGCAAGGTATTGCGGCAGGTAAGCTGTTGATACTAGTTTAACTTCATTACTGCAACTGATCTCCTTGACAAGGTACTCGCCAGCAATTATTACACTGTACAACGGCTCTTTCTCAACCTCGTAGCCGTATCGCAACGCATCACACAGTATATAAAGCGTGTCAGCATCGTTAGCTAACCATTCGTAAAAATCGGTAGACCACCTCCACTTACTGTCAATGAAACCATCGGAATCTGTTGCGCAAGTGACTTCTATAAATAAATTGACTACATCAGATGGCGCACAGTGCCCTTCTATCCATTGCTCTGCACATTTCGGCAGAATTAGCTTCTGTTGTTCGTCTAGTTGTTTTAAATCTTCCAGGATTTCTTTTCGAGCCACGCCATATCCGAAAGTATACATGTCATCATTTGGAACACGTTCGGTAGCTCCTCTCGTTTCAAATGTTGGCGCTCCTGTTTCACTACTTTCCCATTTATCAATCAATTTTTGTTTATTCATCGCTGTTCCTCCTTCATTTTATGTCTAAGAATACTTAGCTATAAGCTTAGCCATTTCTGCAGTAGCTTCTTTTTTTGTGCTAAAAACAGCAGGTAATGGTGGTTCCCATTGATAATGCCTAGCTCCATTGACTTTCTGCCAACCACCAAGAATACTATTTTTATATTCGATCATCCATCCGCCATATGGATGTCGGGTTAATCTCCATTGCATTTTCCTAGCTCCTCTTCAATAACTCGCTATTCTCGTATATATTTCCGATGACTCTTACATAGGGTTTTAGCCGAGCTAATAATAAATCTCCGGCACACCATGTTAAGTCGTGTTGATTCCATCCAACTACATAATCTCCTTCGATCTCCATCCCTGCACTGCTGTCTTCTTTTCTTTGAAATGGATGATTTTCGACTGCTACTACATCCCCTTCAAATATCTCCACGCCGTTACGGTCTATCAATCCAGTGGATTGCATGAGGTCGATGTTTCGCACGTGATATGATTTCAATTCGGTAGGATTTATCCAATATTCAATAAAGTTTGTTTTGCCGTTTTTAGTAAAATGCAAGACGGCTACATCTCTCATTACGTTCTTTCGTTTATCCCAAGCTCGAAATCTCGTTATCATTCGCTGTCCTCCAAATCACTTGACTTCACGAATACACCATCTACCATCTTCCCTGTGCGTCCTTTGATTTCGTTGTACGCCATTTCTAAACACTCTTGTACGTTTGTCCCTTTTTGCATGGAAAGGATAATCAGCGTGACGATTACGTCTCCTATGCTATCTTTAAATAGCTCATCATTACTTCTTGCCATTGCTGAAGCGATTTCCCCGAATTCCTCAGCTACTTTCAAAAACTGTGCTTTTGGATCAGCTTGATCCAGTCCCTTGTCTTTTGCCCACTGCTCTACTTTTGTGATTAGTTCGTCCATTATTTCTCCTCCACATACCTAAATTGTCGTCCTTTTGAATCAATCCATAAGCTCCTAGCTCTATCCCAGATGATGTTTTTGCTTAATCCAGTAATTTCAGATAACTGTTCAGCAGTACCTGTTACTAGAATTCGATCACCATGCCAGATTGCAATTCTTCTCGGCGTTTTCCGTTTAGGCTTTTCAGCCCACATTGATTTGCCAAGCTTTTGGACTTCTGCAACTATTTCTTTGTCTTCCTGCCAAGATTCTGACTTGGTTAATTCAGCAATTCGTTTCATTGTCGCTTTCTTATCCATCCCGACGTTCCCCTTTCAATAATTTGAGTACTTGATCAAGTGCGCTCTCACGTCCACCATGGAACGTGTTGAGCCACTTGTCTTCGTACGAGGCGCTTTGTCTTAAAGCTTCTTGATGCATTAGTTCGATCTGTGCTGTAAATGTTTTTAGATCCATCTGTTTACACCTGCTCAAGTTCACTAAGATGTTTTTGCAATCCTTTAACGCAATCAGCAAATAGTAATTTTGTATAAGCTAAATTTCTTAATTGTGTTGCATCGATATAAAGTGCGAAATAGTATCTGAGTTTACTCCAACTTGAACGATCATTCTTAATTCGTTCGATTCCAGCTTCATCAAGTTGTTCATAAACGTCTCTCAGAATCTCTATTTCCTCACCAGTTTTGTAACTTGCTATTTCATTGATCAGTTCTAGATAATCGATTTTCAATTTTCCACCTCTTAGAATGGTGCTTTTGATTGTCTATTAGCTCGTTCTAGCGCTTTTTTCTTTTGATAGGCTTCTTGGTCGATTGCCCACTCAGGAAGCTTCTCTCGTCTCCCTGTGCGCTTATAGCTAGAAGGAGCGTTCTTAGGCTCACTTTTTTCTTTCCTTGCCCAACTTCGAATAGTTGCCAAATAGTTTTTATAAGTCTTACCAGATGATTCACAATACTCAGATAGCCGTTCTATTCGTTCTTGATAGTCATTAGGGAATTCTATTTTGAGTTTCTCCATCTGCTCATCTGACAAAAGAACATTTTTATATTCTCCATACTTATGACGGTTGGGCGTAGCCTTCGGTTTTTTCGGAGGCGTTACATTCTCTATATCTTTCTCTAACTCTATATCTTTCTCTAACTCTATCTCTAACTCTGGTGTAGTTTTGTCTGGACATTTGTCCGACACTTGTCCTCCAGTTATTAAATTCCGTTTTGCCTCTTCTATTTTCTTTCTGTATTCTCTTTTTCTATCTGCTTCAGTTGAGGATTTTCCAATGAAACTTTGTATATCAGACATATAAATTGCTCCGTTATCTAATACGTCAATAAGCTGCAAATCACGGAAAATTTGTACCGCTTTTTCTACGACTCCTACAGAATGTCTTGTAATAGTTGCGAGCATTGTAGAGTTAAATGGAATCCTGTCATTAAACATCAACTTACCTTCGTGTTTTAGACTTCTTAAATAAAGTTTGAGAAGAATATTAGAATAAATATAGCCATCTGGCATACTTTCTAAGAGAACCATCTCGTCACTATCGAAAAAATTCTCTTTTAGTTTTAAATAGTAGTAGCGTTTGTTGTCAGACAATATTTTTTACCCTCCTATTCTAAGTTTCTTAATTGTTTCCTGGTTTAACTTGATCCCTTTGATTTGATATTTATTTTTGAAATTGATCACACCTATCTTGTGTTTCTCCGTGTGATGAATCCTGCAGAGTGCTGCAAATGTGTACTCTGAATGATCAACTTCTTTGCGCTTTCGTCTTCCTAGCGCTTTGTCAAAGTGATCGATATCAGCTCCTGTTTTGCCACAGATGCAACAAACTCTTTTTGTGATGCATTTGTAGAAGTAATATTCTTGATTCGCTGGTAAAATCTCATAGCCTTCTTTGAAAGGAATATGATGTTCAAAGATGAAATCTAAGATGATATTCGCTAAGATATTGGCATCACTCACAGTTGTATTCGATTCGTCTTTCAGGCTTATTTTGCGCCCTGTGACACCTTCAAAACGAAAGTAGAAGAATTCCTTCCAGAAGTCCGTTGGCATGCCTGTATCGATAAAAATATCGCCTATCAGCGCATAGATGAAGTTTCGTTGCTGCACAGTAAATCGACGTGGATCAATAAATCGAACTTCAATAATCCGATCGCCATCATATCCGTCGTACATCGTCTTCAAACGTTCGATGTTCACTTCTTCATTAATAGTTGCACCTATGTCTTTTCCTTTGAACTTTTTCAGAACCGCTGAATATGAATCGATTAATGGTTTAAACACTCACATCACTTCTTATCTAATTCTTTTCTCTTAGCTGCTATTGCTCGCTCCATCAAGGCACATTGCTCATAGCTTAACTGTTCAATAGTTTCAACGTTATCAGCTAAGAGCCCTAATTTATCTGTCTGCTCATTAACATATTCGATTAAGGTTTTGGTCATATCTTTACCCATCTGCTCATTGAAAGCTTCTAGAATCGTCTCTAGCATGTTTAATTTCTTTGTATCGATTCTAGGTGGTGTTGGAATATCTTCCCCTTGAAATACATATAATCCCAGTCCGTGTAGAGCCAATGCTTTCACAAAGCATCGCTTCAATGAGTTATTGATTTGCATAGCATTTGGCTTAACAACTGGTTGGTTTCGATAATCTAAAACAGGAAATAATTCGGTTTCCGTGTGTCCTTTAACCGTTACTGAGACAGATACATAGGTCCCAGTTTCATCCATAAGAAAAGGTTTATATTCCTCAACAAGAAAGTCTTGATGAGTTCCAGAAACAACCCTGTAGTGTTTATACTCATTAATAGTTACCGTTGCCTGTGGATCATTCTTTTTCATAATCTCCCACGCGTGAGCCCAAGATAAATAATCAAAATTTCCTTTTTTCTTGAGAATTTTATTTAACTTACGACTAAAAAGTTTTTCAAAGTTCGTTGTCCCTTTGATTTCACTCATCAAATTCTGCCTCCATTTCAGCAATGTATTTCTTACCTGATCCGTAATAAGAGATATCAATCAAGTTATCTCTGTCGTACTCTTCTAGTGCATCAATCAAGCCATCTTCGATGACATAGATGTATTCAGGTTTTCTTGGCTGCTTCCATAGATGGATAAGGTAGACATGTCCCCAAATACTCACAAAATTGCCCAAATCGTCTTGATCACATGCTAGTTCTTCATCTGTCAGAAGATTACGTCTGATTTTTCGATTATTTGTTTCCTTGACATTCGATTTGCCCCAACTAGGATCAGTCAAATATTGATCTAGAGTGGAAAGTTCATTTTCCATATGTTAAAATCTCCTTAGATGTATTTTCTTTGTGACTCTATGCTTGCCGGCGGAGTCACTTTTTTATTTGTTGCCATGCTTTTTGCTTTTCGATATGTTGCTTGCTTAAAATAATAGGACGGCTATTTGCCCACCAATTATCAGCAATCACTTTACCGATTTTTAGCGCTTCTTCTCGTGCCATAGTTGCTCCTTTCTTTTGAATCAAGCAGATTGATTAAAACCATCAATGCTGCGAACAAGCTTCCCCCGATAATACTTTGGTGCGCTACAATCACTAATAACCCCAAAATGAATCCTATAAAAAGTGTGTCTGTCTTCTTCATAATCTAATCTCCCTATTTTTTATTTCTAGCATTCTCAAATCCTCAAGTTCAGAAGCAATTAGTTCAGCTTGTCTATCTGATAGCTCATCGGCTTTTCTAAGCGCTGCACGGTCATCTTGTAATTGTTTCCTGCGTTGTTTAATCAAACCGAGAATTTGATGTTCTTGTTGCAATGTGTAGGACATAAAATCATTCTCCTTTGCCTTTAGAACTCAAAGTTTTCTTTCAAAAATCTTTGGAGCTCCGATCGTTCAATTCTGATGTCTAACTTGCTCCACTGCTGTGTTTTTAAACCTAGGTTTATCCAATGTGTTAATTTGTCATCACCAATGCCTAAAATTTTTTTCACCTCTGATTTGTTTGGATACGGAGGAAGCTCCACTGACTTGTTCATTACCTTCAGTCGTTCATCAAGTGCATCTAAAACCTTTCTTACTATTTGTTCTGTCAACTCATCTGCTATCAATTCATCTGGTACTGTAATCTTCATCAAATTTTCCTCCTAATATTTTTGTTTACTTTTTACTCTGAAAATAATCAACTTGCTTCCTTCAAAACATCTGAAGGAGACAATATTTTTACACGATATTTATTTGCGTCTTTCCATTTTAAAAACCAAATAAAAGTATGGTAATGAATAAATGTGGTTGAATGTCCTGGACGAACAATTCCTTCTGAAAATTCAGGAATTGTTTCCATTTCCTTGCAGTATTCAACTAAAGTAGTTTTTGACATGCCGTGGAACTTCTCCAAGATCAAACTTTGACGATACCAATCGTCTGGGTTTGCTGCCTTCTCAGTAGCTTCTATCAACTCCGAAAGCGTTGGTTTTTTCATTTCGTTTTCCTCCTCTACAATTCGTACATAGTGATAATCGAATCTATAATTCTGTTTGCTTCTGCAGAAGTCTTTTTACCGTTTAAAATTAAAGATAAATAGCTTTTACTAATTCCAAATCTTTCAGCAAGCATGGTGTAAGTTAAGAACTTCGAACTTTCGACATATTCTTTGATTTTTTCTCTATCTCGTTGAGTGATTTCTGCAATGTCAGTCATACTAAAACTCCTTTCTAACAAATTTCCTCTAAATCCATTTGAGGGTAATAGCCCTCTGCGATTAATAAGTTGTAAATAAACACTCGCCCTTTCTGTGTCCATTTGGTATTCATTACAACTTTAGTGCCGCCATCGGCTTTCGGAATCTCACTTGTGTGCGATTTTGTGTATCCTTGGTTCATATGTTTTCGGTAAAGTATCCATTGTCCGCTAACTTTATGTTGAACACCTAACTCGTTAAGCAATTTGTTTAGAGCAATTGCCGACATTCCGTAATCAGCTGCAATTTGAGAAGTCGCTACCGTATCTGTCGATGAAAGAATCGTATCTAAGTAGCTAATCTTTGGTTCGTACTCGGCAATTTGTTGTTCGAGTAATTGGTTCTTTTCTTCTAAATCTGCTGCTAAACGCAATGCTTGTGCAAAACTTTGAGGTACATTTGAATAGCTACCTGTTTTTCTGATTGTTGGAAGGACTTCTTCCATTACCCAAGCCTCAAATTTTTCAGCGCTTGGTAAGTTCGATTTGATAATCAAGCGGTAAACATCTGATTCTGGAATAACTTTGAAAGATTGGCGACGACCTAGCGAATCGCTACCCCATGTTTTTACGGCTTTTTTACAATGTTTATTAGTAGCATCGCTCGGGTTTTTGTATCCTAATGTTTTAGCGACATCATTTGCTACGAAATACGGAATGTCATTTTCTAGAAACGTCCGAACTTCGTTTTGTTCGAAATTGAAAATTTGTGGTGTGTTCATTTTTTCATTCCTTTCTTTGGTATAATTTCCTTATCAGTGTGACAGGCTGAAATAATTGATAAGGAGGTGGCAACTTTGAAAGACTATAAATTGGATTTCCAGTCTGAATTGCCCATAGAGTTCGTAAATGAATTCAAAATTGAGGCGCCAGATAAAACTCGTACATTATTTACTTTCAACCACGATATGATTCTTCAAGAATTCGAAGATGATACTGTAATATGCGTTGCTCGTGATAGTGATTTTTTAACTATCTATTCGAACCGTAAATTCAATCAGACAATACCGGTACGAAGCAAGAAGGTTATTATTTATTTTGAGGAATAAGCTTTCCTTCACCCGTCTGCGGATCATATTCTATTTTCGATTTTGGATGTTTGCGTTTAGTGTGCTCCTTGCTACTTCCGATAGCTTGGAGCAATTCTGCTATTTCTTGTGGCTTTGCTTCAATGCTAATTTTCATGTTGTTACCTCCTTCTCTGGTATACTCACTGTAGAAAGTGAGGTGGATCTATGAGTAGAAAAACCAGTGTTAAAATCAGTGGCGACCTTGAAAAAATCATAAAATCCGAAGCAAACAAGATTTTAAAAAAGGGCGTCGATTATACTTGTCCTTCCTGTGGTAAAAAAATTAAAATATCTAATGGAAAAAACAAGTGTAAATATTGCGGAGCTGAAATTGATTTCAAAGGCAAGGTTTAGTCCTGCTTAATCTCAATTTCAAATTCCTTTGAAGCCAATTCGTCTGCCAACGTTTTGGCTTCTTTTAATAACTCAATATATCTTTCAGCTTTTTTTGTTGCATCATCAATTCCGATTATTTCTACAGTTATTAATTCAGTTTTTTTATTTTCCATCTATTTCTCTCCTTTCTTTTATATTCGTAAACAAATTTAACAACTTTTTAAAAAACTGCGTTGACTTTATTAGATTAATAATCTATACTAAATGCATAGTTAAATAAGACATATAAACTTTGATTTAAAAAGCTTTCTTGGCGGTTGGCATTTATTAATCAATAGTATTTTTTGTTGTCTTTTTAGTTGTTAAACTTGTTTACAAAACATAGTATAGATTAATAATGTATATAAGTCAACTATTTTTACATTATTTATCTAAACTTTTTTTGTAAGCATTCAGAAAGGTTGATTTATCAATGAATACTTACGAAATAATAAAGGAGTTAGCAAAAGAAAAAGGATTATCCATTAGACAGCTCGAAATGAATTTCGGGTATTCGAATGGATATTTAGGAAGTTGGAAAAGACAAACTCCTAATTCTATTGAGTTAGCTCGGTTAGCTGATTACTTTGGAGTCTCTGTAGACTATCTTCTAGGTAGAGAAGAAAGAGAAACCCCTAAACATGTGGATTTATCAGAAGACGATACTGTATTCTCTTTTGACGGAAAAGAAATATCTAAGGAGACAATGCGTAAAGCGATTGCAATTGCTAAAGCTTTAGAAGAAAATGAATAGTTGGAGTGATGGTTTGTATGTATTTAAAGTTGAAAGAAATGCTGAGTGAGTATAATTTAAAATTGATCTATATGGAAATGGAAGAACCAGGTTTTTATTATCCAAAACCAAGAATAGTATTTTTGAATGAAAAACTACACGAAGACAGTTCTGAAGCTTTTCATTTAGCCCACGAGCTCGGTCATTTCATTGCTTCACATTTTGAATATTCAGTACTGTACGATAACTCTACAACTTTTCATTCAAAATTCGAAACTGAAGCTGATAAAATTGCAATTATGATTTTACTAAATATCTTTATTGAGAACGAACTGACTGATGAAACTCAGTTCAAATTAGAAAATTTCATGAAGTTCTACTCTATCAATAATAAGTTAAGAACAGAATGTTTTAATGTTTGCCAGTCATATTTCAAGAAAAAATACTCTTATGCACAGTAAAAAAAGCCCGTGCTGCAACACGGACTTATGAGAGCGACTTCATTTAAAAAGTCAAATCTATTTTACCATAGAAATGGAGAGTTAGGATGGAAAAAAATTTAGGTCAACATATTATTACATGTAAAAATTGTGGCAGTAACAGAGTTTCTGTAACGTCCCCTAGATCAAATGGTTGTATGCTTTTTTTTATAGGACTAATGCTTCTAAGTTTCGGCTTTTGGATTCCTATAATTGGATGGTTAATAATGATTCCTTTAGGAGGAATAATGATGCTATTATCTTTTTTTGTTCCTTTATTACAAAAAAATTATAGCGTGACGTGTAAAGCCTGTGATAATAAGTTTGAAGTTTCTAAAAAACAATACCAAAAATACATTAAAGAAATTAAGTAATAATAAAACACGCCCCACCGTCCAGAGTAAGAGCGTGCTTTTAGAAAACAAACCTATATAGGTCTATTTGTTATGCCTATTATAGCAAATGATAGGAGATGTTAAAAGTGTGGGTTGAACAAACCAAAGATGGGCGATTCAAGTTTATTGAAAGATATGTAGATCCTTATACAGAAAAAACACGGAAAAAATCTACAACACTTACAAGTAATTCACCACAAGCGTGGAAAAAAGCTCAGAAAATTCTAGATAAAAAAATTAAAGAAGCACTCGAAGATTACAATAAATCAGATATCACTTTTGGTGAGTTGTATAAAGAATGGTATGAATATTATAAGCAGCATGTTAAACGTACTAGCTATTTGAAGGTTCCAATGATGATGAAACATGTTTCTAAGCACATAAGCGATGATACGATCGTTAGAAACATTGATGAGACACTCATTAATAAGATAATTGAAGATATGTATACGTTTGGTGACCTCTCACTGAACTACACAAAACAAACAAAAACAACTCTATCTGTTATGCTAAACTATGCAATCGATAGAAAATACATTCAAAGAAACCCTGCGCTAGCAGTTAAAATCCATCCTAAAAAAGTGGAAGAAGAAAAAAGAAGGCTTTCTATGAATAAAAAATATCTGGAGAAAGAAGAAATTGATCAAATACTGAAACAGCTATACTCCAATCCTCGCAGAAAACTACACGGCATAATAGCTGAGTTTCTATATTTAACTGGTTTGAGATATGGGGAATTGCTAGCTTTGCAAATGAAGGACTATGAGGATGGGAAAATTTCCATTAATGGGACCTTAGATTACACATCTGTGAAAATGGATAATGCTATAAAAACAACTCCAAAAAATACTTATTCGCAACGTGAAGTGCAATTACCCAATCGTGCAAAAGAATTGATTGAAAGTGTGATAGCTGACAATATTCTTGCAGGTAGACCCACAGATCCCGATCAATATATATTTATATCTACAAGTGGCACTCCGCTTGCGCTGCACTCATTTAACGCTATACTCCATAAAGTAGAGGAAGAGTTGGAATTAGAAAAAAGTCTATCCTCACATATATTCAGACATAGCCACGTTTCACTATTATCTGAATTAGGCGTACCTCTTAAAGCCATTATGGAGCGTGTAGGGCATTCTGATGCAAACACAACTCTGTCTATTTATAACCATGTAACAAAAAGAGCCAAACAACAAGTAATTGATAAACTAAATAGCCTTTGATATTTTTGCCCCTTCTTTGCCCCTTTTGCTTAAAATAAAACAAAAAAAGAAGAAAGAACCCTGTTAAAATAGGGTTCTTTCTTAATTACTACATCATACCGCCCATCATTGATGGATCCATTGCAGGAGCTGCTGGCGCTGCTGGTTCTGGTTTATCTGCAACGACTGCTTCTGTCGTTAATAACAAGGCAGAAACGGAAGCGGCATTTTGCAAGGCAGAACGTGTTACTTTAGTTGGGTCTACGATACCTGCTTCAACCATGTTTACCCATTCTCCAGTAGCAGCATTGAAACCAGTGCCTAGTTCCACGTTCTTCAATTTATCAACAATCACTGATCCTTCATAACCAGCGTTTTCAGCGATTTGACGAATTGGTTCTTCTAAAGCACGAACAACGATCTTGATACCTGTTGCCACATCTCCTTCTGCTTCTACAGCAGAAACTTTGCTGATAACGTTCACTAGAGCTGTACCACCACCTGAGACCATTCCTTCTTCTACTGCGGCACGTGTAGCATTCAATGCATCTTCAATGCGTAATTTTAATTCTTTCAATTCTGTTTCAGTAGCTGCACCAACTTTAACAACAGCTACACCACCTGCTAATTTAGCTAAGCGTTCTTGTAATTTTTCGCGGTCAAAATCAGAAGTTGTTTCAGCAATTTGGTTTTTGATCAATTGCACACGAGCTTCGATTGCTTCTTTTTCTCCAGAACCTTCTACGATCGTTGTATTGTCTTTATCTACAACAACTTTAGAAGCATTTCCTAAGTTTTCGATTGTTGCATCTTTCAATTCTAAACCTAGATCGTCAGTAATTACTGTACCACCTGTCAAAATAGCGATATCTTCAAGCATTGCTTTACGACGATCGCCGAAACCAGGAGCTTTTACAGCTACTACGTTGAATGTTCCACGGATTTTGTTCAATACAAGAGTTGGCAATGCTTCACCATCTACATCGTCAGCAATAATTAACAATGGACGTGATTGTTGCAAGATTTGTTCTAACAATGGCAGAATATCTTGGATGTTAGAGATTTTTTTGTCTGTGATCAAGATATATGGGTTTTCTAGAACAGCTTCCATTTTGTCGTTATCTGTTACCATATATTGTGATAAGTAACCACGATCAAACTGCATACCTTCTACAACATCTAGTTCTGTTTCGATCCCTTTTGATTCTTCAATTGTGATGACACCGTCGTTTCCAACTTTTTCCATTGCATCAGCAATCAAATGTCCAACTTTATCAGAACCCGAAGAAACAGCTGCTACTTGTGCAATGGCTTCTTTTGAATCAACAACAGTTGAGATATTATGCAATTCTTCGACTGCTGCTTTTGTTGCCAATTCGATCCCGCGACGAATGCCTAGAGGATTAGCACCTGCAGTTACGTTTTTTAAACCTTCGCGAACGATTGCTTGTGTCAGAACAGTTGCTGTCGTTGTACCGTCTCCTGCAATATCATTTGTTTTTGATGCTACTTCTGATACAAGTTTTGCACCCATGTTTTCAAAATGATCTTCTAATTCGATTTCTTTTGCGATCGTCACACCATCATTTGTGATCAATGGAGAGCCGTAAGATTTTTCTAGTACGACATTTCGGCCTTTAGGTCCTAATGTTACTTTCACTGTATCTGCTAATTTATCTACCCCGCGTAACATAGCTGCGCGTGCGTCTTCTGCAAATTTCAATTCTTTTGCCATGATTGATTCACCTCATTGATTATTTTTGATTATTTTTTTATCTTCAAAATTTACTCAACAATCGCCATGATATCTTTTCCTGCGACGATCAGATATTCTTTTCCTTCGTATTTTATTTCTGTACCGGCGTATTTTTCGAACATAACTTGGTCGCCTGCTTTTACAGCGGCAGGAACTTTTTCACCGTTTTCTAACAAACGGCCTTCACCGACTGCAACAACTGTCCCAGTTTGGGGTTTCTCTTTAGCAGCAGAAGCTAAAACGATTCCTCCGACAGTTTTTTCTTCTTCTTTTGCGACTTCGATAATGACGCGATCACCTAATGGTTTTAACACGATAAATCCCTCCGATAACTCTTTTTTTAATCTGTTAGCACTCTTAACATTCGAGTGCTAACCTACATTTTTAATAATACTCATTCTCCCTCTTTTTTGCAAGCTTTTAAATCAAAGAAAAGAAATTTTATTCTGACAGCTGCTTATTGAAATTATGATATAATTGAAATCAATCGATATAAGCTTGCCTTGCATGCTTGTTATCCCTTAAAAGGAGGAATTACATGTCTTTAAAAAAATATAGCTTCCTCAGCATTTTTTGCTATGGTTTAATTTTTATCTCACCCTTGATCCTAGCTTCGATAGGACTTGTAAAATCTACGTCTGAATTGATCACAGCAACTGCAGTCATGTATATACTAGGCGCCGTTGTCCTAGCTATTTTTTATTTTAAGCAACGTGAACCCTTAGCGATCGAATCAGCGGTAAAAAAAGCTTCTGCTCCAAAGATTGTTATTTATGGATTGGTTGGAATCTTTGTCGCATTGATTCTGCAAAGCATCGCTGTCATGTTAGAATCTGTATTGTTTGGCGAAGCAACCCCTTCCGAGAATACACAAAATATCATCCAGATGATCATGGAAGCACCCGCTTTTATTTTGGCGACAACTGTTGCTGGACCCATCATGGAAGAGTTCGTATTCCGCCGCAGTATACTGGGGATCATCAGTCGATATTCAAATTTTTGGGTCGGAGCAGTGATCAGCTCTTTGCTGTTTGCGTTTGCTCATAATGATGGTCATCTGCTAATCTACTTTTTCCTAGGTTTCTTCTTCAGCCTAGAGTACAAAGCAACTGGTCGGATCTGGACATCGATGATCACACACGTAGGAATGAACACATTAGTTGTTCTTGTTCAATTAGCTGTCCAAAAAGGGCTAGTATAAACATGACTATAAATACTCCTGTCATCCTAGATTGGTGATTTTCCCAATCTAAAGCGACAGGAGTATTTTTGTTTTTTAGTCGTTCATCTTTTCTGCTGCTCCATCATTTTTTGTCTGTCTTTCCTTTTTGCAGTTTGCAGAATCTATTTTTTTCAAAAATGGGAAATAAATGAAAAAACTAATTGACAACACGATACCTTGTAAAATCGCTGCAGGCACTCCGCCTACTAAAAAACCCGAGAGGATCGGCGGTGTTGTCCAAGGGACTTGGACTGCTGTAAATAAAGGAACGAATCCAAAATATAAAGCGGAATAGGTAATCAATCCTGAAACGACCGGTGCGAAAATAAAAGGAACAGCCATCATCGGGTTCATCACGATCGGTGTGGAAAAAATAATCGATTCATTGATGTTGAAAAAGGCTGGTAAAAGAGCAATATTTCCTAATTCTCTGTATTTCTTCGATTTCGCAAAAACCGTCATAAAAAATACAGCCCCTAACGTCAACCCAGCACCCGTAACCGTCATGAACTGATCGAGAAATTGCTGAGTAACGATATGTCCGCCATTTGCCACCGTCAACTCTTGTCCTGAGGCTAAGATTTCTGCATTTGCTAATGAATTCGCTTGCAAGATGGGACTAACCAACCCATTGACCATCGCAGATCCATGAAGACCAAATAACCATAAAAACGGAACAAAAAAACCTAATAAAAGCACACCAAACAACGTGTCTATGAACGATTGAATGGGAAGCTGGACATATGTCCATATTCCTTGAACAACAGTCATTCTGAACAACTGTTGAAAAACCGCTGAACCGATAAGCGTAAAAGTGACTATAACAATGATTGGAATCAATGAAGTAAAAGACTGCCAAACATTTTCAGGTATCTTCTCTCTTTGCTTCCACCCTTTCGCAAGTCTTACTAAACGTGCATAGCCCCATCCGATGATGAGCCCAGTTGTAACTGCTCCTAGTATCCCTTCAGCACCTGTCCAGACAGTATCTATCTGAGTATTTAGTGGCTGAATAAGCAGTAGATAAGCAGATAAGGCTGTTATGCCGACTGGTAAGCGATCGATATCTTCTTCTTTTGCATAAGCGTATGCAATGGCAAAAACGATCCAAAAGGCTATCACATCAAATGTAGCCTGGTATACTTGTGTAAAATACATAGAAAATCCTGCTTTGTCTATCCACTGAGCGATGTAATCCACAGGAAAATGAGCAAATAAGAAAAACAGCGAGCCAACAATAATTATTGGGATCGTGTAAGTCATTCCATTACGCAAAGCAGTTAAGGGTCTAAGATTCACAACAGATGTTATCATTGGTAAAAAGGCACGATCTAACCACTCTTTCATTTCTTATCTCCTTCAACTTCTATTTTTATCAATCAGTTTTCTTAATTTAACTATACCCAATGATCACGAACCATGAAAGGAATGCGCACTGAGCTTTTCAAAAATCGGATTCTTTGACGAATATTCAGCAACTGCTTACAATGGACAGGAATAAAAAAGGAGGTTTTTTATGAAAATTGCACTCATTGGAGCTACTGGTCATGCAGGTTCATTTATTTTAGACGAAGCATTGTCCAGAGATTTAGACGTGACGGCAATCGTGCGTCATCCAGAAAAATTGCCATCAGATGTTCCGTTTATACAAAAGGATTTATTTGAGTTGACAACTACTGATCTTGCATCTTTTGATGTTGTCGTTGATGCTTTCAACGCTCCCAAAGGAAAAGAAGAAATGCATCAAACTTCTTTGTCCCATTTGATTGAGATGCTTGAAGGAACCGATACACGCTTAATTGTCGTTGGGGGTGCCTCTTCGTTATTCTTAGATACAGAAAAGACGACTCGTATGATTGACCAAGTACCTAAAAATGCACCCTTCTATCCAACAGCTTTCAATATGTACGAAGGATTGTTAAAATTGAAACAATCTAAAAATCTACATTGGACTTATATCAGTCCAGCTTCTTTATTTGATCCACATGGCAAACGTACAGGTACTTATTTGTTAAGTGATGATTATTTACAAAGAAACGCTGCTGGCGACAGTACGATCAGCATGGCAGATTACGCGATTGCATTAGTAGATGAGATACTGGATGAGAAACATGAAAAGCAACACATCAGTGTAGTCAGTCGATAATACGGTTATTTTTTTAATATGCTAAAAAAATAAAAATAGAAGATAAAACCAACCCTGATTGATTTTATCTTCTGCTTTTTATATTTTTATTGATTGAACTGTTTAAATCGAAAATAGCTCAGTTGCTTCATCTGGATCTGTATCATAGATTTCAAAATCATGTCCAACGCCAAAATCTTTTTCTTTCAAAACATTTTCCATTGTTAAATGAGCAAGTTCTTTCATATTGTTTTCCTTGCTAAGATGGCCAAGATAGATTCGTTTGGTCCGATTACCGATCACATCAGTCATGACAAGTGCACCGTCTTCGTTGGAAAGATGTCCTCTATCTCCTAAAATACGCTGTTTTAAATTCCACGGATAAGGTCCCATGCGTAACATCTCAAGATCATGATTACTTTCCATCAAATAACCATCGGCATTTTCAATGACACCTCGCATATAATCACTGCAATATCCGGTGTCCGTCAACATGACGAATGACCGATTTTCTTTATGGAAACGATAAAATTGCGGAGCCGCTGCGTCATGGGAGACGCCGAAACTCTCAATATCGATATCGCCGAATGTTCTGACTTTCCCCATCTCAAATAGATGTTTTTGTTCCACTGGTACATTTCCAATCAGTGGTTCCATCGCTTCCCAAGTCTGCTGATTGGCAAAAACATCCAAATGATACTTACGAGCCAAGACACCCACGCCATGTATATGATCTCGATGTTCATGCGTCACAAGTATTCCATCTAATTGGTCCGGTGTCCGATCAATTTGAGCCATCAAGGAAGTGATTTTTTTACCGCTAAGTCCTGCATCGACCAAAAGCCGTTTTTTTTCACTTTCGATATAAAGTGAATTACCCGAACTTCCACTTGCTAGGATACTGATTTTAAAAGCTGGTTTTTCTTCAGCCATTTGACTCCTACTTCCCTTCTTACTTTGTAAACTTTTTTCATTATACTCGCTTTTTTATTGATCTTCCACTTTTGGTACAGTATTGTTTGTCACGATCGTATTGCTGAAAGCGTTGACGCTCTCGATTTGGACCACTTTATCGCTTGTTTCGATCGCTACATGCCAAACAGGAACATACACATTTTTTTCCCGGACTTTCAGAATACAGGAATAAGCTAGCTGACGCCATAAAATTTTTGATCCTCTTGGTATTTTGTTATTGATGTACAATGTATTGATTGCTTCCTCTTCCGTATACAGTTCCGTCTTTTCGCGCAGCTGCTCGATATCAGATAAATGCGTCTGCATGTATTTCGTGATGCTATAATCATTATCGTTTTTTTCTAAAGAAAGAACGATTTTTGCTGTATCATCATTGAATGGGATGCCTTCATACTCTTGGCTTGCTTGGATTTCTAGTGGTTCTTCTTCTAAATGAGAAAAATTTTTCGTGTACACATAATCATTACCGAATAAAATATTGTCTTTGTTAGATAAAAAATCTTCCAAGGAACTACTAATTTTATCTGGATCGATCACGTTCTTTTCAGCATCTGAACTGGATAAAGATTTCGTCAAAACATCACCGTCTAAAAACACACCACTTGCCAGCAAGCCGCTTTTACCAGCCTTGCGATAATTCGCTAATGAAGTGCTAAGATTGGTCTGCTCCGCGCTAAGATAATAGCCTTGCTTGTTCTCAGACGAAATCTTCCCCGTGTAAGTGATATCGTCGCTAGCCAGACGTTGTTGGATTGATTCAGTCTGATTAGAGCGAATGACATTGTTTTCTTGGTATACCGCGTCATGATAACTGCTGAATAAAAACACATTCAACCCTAAAAAAGCGACGAAAAATATCCATTCGATTTTTTTGAAATCCAATTAATTCGCCTCCAATCCAGGTAATTTTTCCAGAAGGTCGTTAGCTGAATACCAGTTATCTTTATATTTCACATACCATTCAGGTAAGAGATCAACGACACGATTCGTTTCTTTGACATTTTGCCATGTATAGCCAACGATCACTGAACCAATCTTGTTGCTATCTGCTCCCTTAGCTTTTAACTGCTGGATGATTTCATTCGTACTTGCAAGTTCTACTTCTTCGTCTGAAGGTATCGGCACTTGAATCGTATTCAAACTGGTTTGGATATTCACTTGCACAGAACCATTCGTTTCACCGCCAACTTCCACACCAATCTGTCCTCTGCTGTCTGTCCCAAAAACCGGGAAGCCTTCCACGAATATCCGATAATCGATCGTATTGTCACTGCGGTCAAAATATCTGAGGTTCCCTAAAGAACTGCCTAATTTGCTAATATAGGGGAAACTTTCAGAAAATACACTAGCATTTTCTTTTTTCTCTGGCAGCTCTCCACGAAAATCAACTACTTGCGTTTCCGAATGGATAGACATTGTTTCATTCCCACCGTAAAAAATCAATTCATTGCTTTCATCATTATTCTTCACGCTATCTGGTTTCTGGAAAAAAGCATTTCTAAAAAGTGTATAGGGTTGCTGTGACAGGATATAACTATACTTTTTCAGTTTGATCGAATGTTTCGTAGCATATTGCGTGTCGATCGTCGATGGTTCTGTTGTCATTTCTGTCCATTTTGTGTCTTTTGCTGTTAATTCTTTATTGATATCTGTCCAATTCAACGAAATATTCGCTTCATATACGAGATGGTTCGAATAATTCAAAAATCGGATTTTTTTATTTCCTTGATCGAATTGTATTCTAGTAAAATACATATTTTCGCTTTCTTTTGCCAAGTTCGACACATCTAAATCTAAATCAAATGCTTCCTTGTATTCTCTTAGCAAAAAAGGCGCATTATAGGCCAACTCAAAACCAGAGTTCAGATTTTTCACCTGTTCAAACTGTGATTTGTCTCCTGAAACTACTTCAGAAAGCTTTCCAAATCTTGCTTTATCGATGATCAATTGCAATCGGTACACGAGATTTTCACTGTTGGTTTCTTGGATCGTTCCCGAATGGTGCCATGTAACATGAAGTGGAAGAAAGACTTCGGAAGTTTTTCGATTGCTTTGAGACTCGATCATTTGAGTGTTTGTCTCATCTACGTTGATTGAACTTTTTCCTGCTGGGCTCAGCCAGATTGCATAAGAGAAGTATATGCTTAACGCAACCATCAAAATGAGTCCTATACGAACGACTTTTTCAGAGATTCTCATTCCCACCATTCCTCCTCATAAGGTTCATATGGCAGCGAGATATAAAAAGTCGACCCTTTTCCTTCCTTGCTCTCTGCCCAAATAGCGCCTCGATGCGCCTTAATCACTTCTCTAGAAATAGCTAATCCAAGTCCTGTCCCACCTTGTGCTCTTGCACGTGCTTTATCTACTCGATAGAACCGCTCGAACACTCGGTTCAGATCTTTTTTAGGAATCCCCAATCCTTGATCGGTGATACTTAAAATCACGTTATTATGCGTTTCTAATAAGCGACAAGTAATCGTTCCCCCATCTGGTGAATACTTGATCGCGTTATTCATGATATTATCGACTACTTGGATGATTTTATCTGTATCTACTTCGACCCAAAGATCTCTTTGCGTAAATTCACGACGTATCTTATAATTTTTTTCCTGATTTCCCACCATCATATCAAACCGGTCAAGAACAAAATTCACTAACTCGTTGAAATTGACATATTCTAATTGAAGCTGGGTATTACCTGTATCCATGCGAGATAGATTTAAGAGGTCATTGATCATTCGAATCATTCGGTCTGTTTCATCTAGCGTTACCTTCAAAAAATTTGGTGCTACTTCCTCGTCTTTCCACGCACCTTCGCTCAATGCTTCGATATAACTACGCATACTTGTCAACGGTGTACGAAGTTCATGGGAAACATTAGAGACGAATTCACGACGTTCCCGTTCTGTTTTTTCTTGTTCTGTCACATCATGCAAGACAGCTACTAATCCGCTGATAAAACCTGATTCGCGACGGATCATAGAAAAGTCTACTCGCAAGATCATCTGATCACTTTCCAATGTACTGGTTGAACGGTCAAGTACCATTTCGTTTGGATCTTCTAATAATTTCCGCAACGTATATTCTTCTTCGATATCTAAAAGTGTCAAAATCGATTGTCCGATTGCTTCCTCGTTTTTGATATCTAGCAAGGAAACAGCCATATCATTGATCGTAATGACTTTACCCCTGCGATCTGTCGCAATGACGCCGTCTGTCATATGGGATAGCACGCTATCCAAACGATTGCGTTCAGCTTCCATTGTATCTTGAGCTTCTTCAATACGTTCAGCTAACTGATTGAAGGTATCAGCCAGCTGTCCAAGTTCATCTTGTCCATGCACTTTGACTTTCCGACTGTAGTCTCCTCTAGCGATTCGAATGGCTTGTTCTCTCATTTCACCGATCGGCTGTGTAATCGAACGAGCAACTAAAACAGATACGATCATTGAAATAAATGCCGCAATTAGTGAGGCAGTAAAGAAAATGACTGCTGTGTTATTGATTTCCGAATATTTTTGTTCGATATTACTTTTGACGTAAAGAGCCCCGATAACGGCATCGCCGGTCGGGGACAGGATCGGTTGAACATTGATATTCACCCGTTTATCGTCGTTATCTAAAGCAACATAACGTTTAGTCGTGAAATCATTGATATCAACATAATCATTTTTCTTTCCCACAGCGCTTTGTTCATTGACATCGGTTGTTCCTCGGATGATCCCTTTTTCGTCAACGACCCGTATTTCGATGATATCGCTAGTCGCACTGTTTTCAATAAATCTTTTGATATTCGCATTTACCTCTTCATCATCTGCATTATCTTTTCGATTCAATTCCGGGCTGATTGTTGTTGCTAATGATTCCACCGTTTGATTCATATCTTTAATAAATGTATTGATCGTGGAACGTTCTAAACCACGTATAAAGTAGGCACCAATAATTTCGATCGAGATCAATAAAATCAGAATAAAGGTAATAGCGATCTTAAAATTGACTGATCGAAAAAAGCGGACTTTTCTTTTCATCCAATTACTCCTGTTCTGGGTTACGCAAATAGTAACCGACACCACGACGTGTCACTAAATAATTTGGATGGCTTGGATTATCTTCGATCTTTTCACGCAAACGACGTACAGTTACATCCACTGTTCGTACATCTCCAAAATAATCATAACCCCAAACCGTTTGTAATAAATGTTCTCTTGTCATCACTTGTCCAAGGTGCTTCGCCAAGTAAAAGAGTAGTTCGAATTCACGATGTGTTAACTCGATTGTTTCTCCTCGTTTCGTCACCATGTAAGCTTCTGGATGGATCGTCAAATCACCAATCGTCAATTCCGCAGGTGCTGCCTCTTCTGGTTCCTTCGCAGCCGTGGCACCGCGACGAAGATTTGCTTTGACACGTGCAACTAATTCTCGGTTGGAAAATGGCTTGGTCACGTAATCATCGGCGCCTAACTCTAAGCCTAGGACTTTATCAATTTCAGAATCTTTGGCTGTTACCATAATGATCGGCATATCATAAGTTTTGCGTACCTCACGAGCAACTTCTAAGCCGTCCATTTTAGGTAGCATCAAATCAAGTAAAATCAAATCAGGTTCTACCTCAGCAACTTTTTCCAAGGCTTCTTCCCCATCATATGCAGTATAAACATCATAGCCTTCTTTGGCTAAATTGAATTTGACGATATCCGAAATCGGCTTCTCATCATCGACAACTAAAACTTTTTTCATAAAGAGCCACCTCTTATATATTATTGTCATACCTTCTCATTATACCGTATTTCTGCTTTTGTTTCATCTTTGCCTATAAAACAAAAGAGAAAATTAAAATGAAAGTGCAAAATACTTTATTATTTTTTGTTCTAACTTCAATAAAAAAGGAAAACACTGATTTTCACCTCAGTGTTTCCTTTTTTTGATTTATCCTTCTAAAACTTGTATACCGACACCCAATAATCCCGGACCAGTGTGGACTACTAATGCCGGAGAAATCTGGCCAAAGTAGATTTGGTTTGCTTGTGGGAACTCTCTTTTAAGTCTCGCTTCCATTTCAATTGCTTCTTCTTTCGCATCCCCATGGGCAACAGCTAAGTTGAAGACCTTTGCATTACCGATTTTTTCTTTGACGTAAGCAACCGTTTTATCCAAACTTTTTTTACGTCCCCTAGCTTTTCCTACTGTGTAATAAATCCCTTCTTCATTACATGAGATGATTGGGTTAAGTTTTAAAGCGGTTCCTACAATAGAAGCAACTAAACCGATTCGTCCACCTTTTTGAAGATATTCCAATGTCGCAACATTAAAGAAAACTTTTGTTCTTTCGACTAACTCATTCAGATTACTGATCAGTTGATCCCATTCTACTCCTTCTTCCAGCCATTTTGCTGCTTGGATCGCAGAAAAACCTGCACCAATACCAATATTTTTCGTATCTAGTACATATGCTTCCAATTCTTCTTGCTGTTGTGCAATTAAACGAACCACATTATATGTCCCGCTCAATCCACTGGAAATTGTTACCGCAAGTACCTTTTCATAACCGTCTTTTTTGATTTGCTCAAAGATTTCTGTGATCGACTCACCATCCGGCAAAGATGTACCAGGGATTTCCTCTGGCAAACGTTGATAGATCTCTTCAGGGGTAATGTCAATTTTATCTGTATATACCTGATCTTTATAAATAATTTTCAATGGGATCATATACATCTCGTATTTTTTTATCAATTCTTCTGGCACATCCGTACCTGAATCTACTAAAATTGCGATTTTATTGTTTTTCATTTGTTTTCTCCTCTTTTAAATATTCGGTTTCTAGAACAATCGTTTTTTCCGCAAGAAGTTTCATTGCAAACGATAAAGTTGCCGCTCTTACAGCAATATATTCTACAGGGGTTGCCTGGTCGAATTTTTGCGGATGAGATTTACCTTGTGCTAATTGGCTGACCATCCACACAGCTGCTTCTTGTTCATCGCAAAATAGATTATAGGCTTCACGAATTCCTACTGTTTTTCCTTGGAACAATATCCCTTCTTTGATTTCAGGAATAGTCAATACTTGTTTCAACGTAGTGATTGCAAGTAAAAATGCTACGTGTTCTTTGTTATATCTTTTTTTAACTGGTGCTGGTATCAAACCTAGTTTAACGTAATTGTTTACCATAGAAGAGGTAAGCAATGGATGCTTTTCTCCTTGTATCACAGGTGAAAGATAACGATCAACTAACGTTCTGACTTGGTCCATATAAAGTTCTAAGTCAGGGAGTTCTTCCCAGTGAGGCAGACGGAATGTTTCCAGTTCCTTCCCCCACTCCATTAATTGCTGACGCATTTTTTCCATCATAACCGCTCCTTTTTTCATTTCATAAACATGATATCAGACTTATGATAAACATTCAATCTAGTTGCTTTAACTAGGTAATTTGATTAGCGGGATTCCATGAAAACAAAAAACAAGAAGGCTAAGCCTTCTTGTCTTTTATCGTTAAGAACAGGAGACCCGCCGGGGAGACGGCGGGAAAGGAGTAAAAAATGAAAAAAGTGTTAGGGTTTGTTCTCTTGCAAGAACTTTGTTTGTTGGTATGCTTATATAATAGCGAGCAAATGTGAATAATCTATGAATGATTTCCTATAAGGAAGTAAAGATTTTTCTGATTTTCTTTAAATGTAGTCTTGCATTTTAAAATTCTTAGTGCTACTATTATTAAGTACTTTTTGTACGGGCCGTTAGCTCAGTTGGTAGAGCAGCTGACTCTTAATCAGCGGGTCGCGGGTTCGAGCCCCTCACGGCCCATTGGGTGCCAAACCCACGGAACAGGTAAATGTTGGTGCTAAAGCATTTCGAAAACATTTACGCTGTTCTTTTTTTATTTTTCAAAATAACTAGGGCTCTTTATTTTTAACTCAAAGTCCACTGTAGCTCATTTCTTTTGAAAAATCTTTTAATGATTGATTATTACTCCAAGCTACCTGTACTTGTTGCCATTCTTGTAATTTACTATCTGAACTCTCAATTTGTTTTTCTAGTTGTCTTTTTGTCTTTTCGTATACTTCTAATTGCTTTTGATCATTTAATTCACTTTGCTTCAAAGCGTAGCGGAGTGATTCTTTTTCTGACAACATGCTCTTTAATTGATTACTGTAGCCAAAACTGTCATCCGTTGAAAACAAATTTTTTCCTTTACTTATACTTTCAATAAATAGCTGAGCCATCTTTATTTGTTGAGTAATACGTTGGTTTTCTTGTTCTATCTGAGCCTTTTCATTCTCTATTAAAGAACAATCCAATCTAACCAACACATCGTCCTTATGAACAAATTGATTTTCTTTTAGGAAGTTTTCCATTATTTTAGCTTCTAATGGCACTTGTAACTTCTCTATTTTTTCGGGGTTCAATTGAGCCGTTGTCCGAATAACAACCTCTTTTTTAGCAAAGGTTAAAAACAATCCAATAATACATAAAAAAAGAATTACAGGGTATAACACCCAACGGTAGAAGCTATGATGTTGTTTAGTATAGATACTAGAATGTTCGAACCAATTATTATTCTGCATAAATTGTTTCCCTCTCCTAGATTTCCCATAATTTTTGATAGATACCATCGGCAAAACGAAGTTCATCGTGCGTTCCTTTTTCTACCAAATGCCCTTCATGGAGAACTAAAATTTGATCACATGTTTTTGCTATTGGTAAATGATGTGCAATAAAAATAATCGTTTTTTCTTTTAAATTGAGGAGATAATTCATAATTGCATGTTCTAACAAGGTATCTAATCCACTAGTTGCTTCATCTAAAATTAATATGTCCGGATTTTTTAATAAAGCCCGTGCTATGGCTAATCGTTGTCGTTGCCCTCCTGAAAGATTATTTCCACCTTCTTCCAACAATGTCTCGTAACGTAATGGCTGTTGATTAATAAATTCATTTAGTTGGACTATCTCACAAACTTCTATTATTTGTTCGAAACTTGGTGGGCTATCTAAACCGAATATAAGATTCTCAATGATTGTTCCACTAAAGAAAAATGACTCTTGAGGCAAATATGTCACTCGATCGCGTAATATCTGAAAAGGAATGTCTAAGTGATTAATGTTTCCATAATGGATCGATCCTTCTGATGCTTCATAAAAACGAACAAATAACTTTGCAAGAGTTGATTTTCCAGAACCACTAACTCCAACTATAGCCGTTTTACTGTGCGAAGGAATTGTACATGAAATTTCGTTCAACGTTGGGGCCTTCATGCTATACGAGAATGAAACGTTTTTTACAGTGATATCTTGTTGAAATAATTGTTCAGAAAGCATATATTCAAAAGACTGGTTCGATTTTTCTGAATCAATCGCGAAAATTTCATTTAAACGATTATTTGCAACTTGAGCCGTTTGCATTTTCACTTGTAAATTAATAATGTTTTGTAAAGGATCTGTGAAAAATACTAGTAAAGCATTGTATGTGATAAGTTGACCTAGACTAATTCTATTATCCATAACAAAATAAGAACCTAGCCATAAAATTAA
>NZ_JAKZIW010000031.1:0-26269 GCF_031143325.1 Enterococcus sp. FR204
TAATATTAAGCTATTTAAAGAATTTAGCGACATGTGACGGTTACTTAATACATAATTAAATTTCAGAGAGGGTGTAGATAAGTTATTGAACTCTTCCTTATTGGCATCTTCTCCTAAATTATTAACTATCTCTTTATACAATTCAGATTCATTGATAAGTGATATATATGATTCAACATAAGTCAGCTTGTGACTTGCTAAGGGCTCAATAACTTCCTCCAAGAAAAACATCCTTCCTATATTAGAAATATATGTACATAAATTAATTATATCACTAATCACATGGAAAAATACACTCCACAAATAAATCTAAAAGATAATTTTCGGGATTTCTTTACTTAAAAACTTCAAGTTGAAACGAATTAGTTATAAAATTTACCGTTTCGGTATTTAAGGTGTAAATGGTCATGGTAAAACAGAGAGAAAAAACGTTCACACTTATAATTTACAGAAGGAGTGATTACTTAATGTCCCAAATTACTCGAGAGACTAAAAATGGATTGATGAACTATAGGCGCTTAGTACGCGTCTTACAGGTTGTTCGTATTCTCTTGATGAAGGTTGTGTATCGTGTATCGAAGAAAGTTTCATGAACGAAGCAACAGAGCTGCAGTTTGCGGTTGAATGTTGGTTACAGAATCTGCTTGAATTTAGGAAACGCCCAAAATGGTTAGTCCTAAAGTAGCGCTTGCCGGTATTAGAATGTAGCTGAGGGCAAAAATGCGCTGTCCACAGAAATGCGGTGAGCAGTACATCGCTATGGTTTTAACTCATAAAGAAAAAGAGCAACCCTCAATACACATAAGTATGCTCTTTGTTTCCTCTTTTTTGTTTACAATCCTCCATCAAATGAAACAGGACAATAACGTATAAGTCTAAAATAGCATAATTAAGGTTTTTTAATTGAAAACTGAACATTTATGGTCATCCTTTAATGAAAGCGCTAACTACATAAGTTAGAATGAGTTTGACTGATATATTAGTTTGCTTATCAGAAAAACAAAATGGACGGAGGAATAACATGAGTGATATTATTATTGGTATTTTGTTAGTTATCTCATTCTTTTTCATGGTCTGGTACTGTGTAAAAGGCTACAACTTGATGGTCGGCTTTGCCATCATGGCTACTGTATGGATGGGATTAGCGCTAGTCGGAAACACGTTTTCACCAAACCCGGCTATGGAAGGGCAAGGAGTAATTGATGTGTTGACGCATATCTATACGACGGGGCCAGCTGAGTACGCCAAATCGATCTTGGTAAATGTCTTCTTTGGTGCCTTTTTCGGGCGTGTTCTAGTAGATAGCGGAATCGCAGCTACCCTGATTCGAAAGGTAGTTGAACTTGGAGGGGACAAGCCAAGAATCACGATGAGCTTACTATGTATTGTAACCGCTGTTATATTCATGTCGATGACAGGAATCGGACCAGTGATTTCTATTGCAGTTATTGTGTTGCCGATCTTGATGTCATTAGGTATTTCAGTACCGGTTGCACTGTTCTCATTTATGGGCTCGATTATGGCTGGAATCTTTGCTAATATCGTCAATTTCAAACAATATCAAACGATTTATGCTGGTTTCAATCCAGCGGCTGAAAGCTATACTTATAATGACTATTTCCAAATTGGTATGATTGGGATGATTGTAAGCTTAGTTGTGGTACTAACGGTCGCTAATATATCAATGAACAAAAAGAAACGCTATGCAATGGCAGCAAACGTACCAGCTGAAGGTGGCGACGCACCAATGATCTCATGGTTAGCCGTATTATTACCAGTTTTAGGGGTCGTTCTTTTAGATCTTCCAATCATCTTAGGTTTTATTCTAGCAGGTATCTGGGCATTGCTGTTTACTGGAAAATTGCGCGGAGGTTATAAAGAAATCTGTCGTCAGTTTGCGAAATTATTTACAGATGGCGCAGTCGATGTTGCACCAATGGTTGGTTTCTTGATGACCTTAGCGATGTTCAATAATTCAGCTGCGTATGCTTCTCCTTATTTTTCAGCTATTTTTGGAGATTGGATACCGCAATCACCATTAGTCTTGGCAATCGTATTTGCTATATTGACACCACTAGGATTTTTCCGCGGTCCAATGAATCTAGTCGGTTCAGGCTCAGCTATTTTAGCTGTCGTGTTAGCTGTTAATCCAACGATGTCGCCAGCCTTTTTGTTCCCGTTATTTGCAATCACAACGATTGCTCCTCAGCATTTAGATATTACACAATCTTGGGTTGCTTGGGGATTAGGTTATACAAAAGTAACTTCTCGAGAATATATGAAGAAATCCATCCCAACTGGTTGGATCATCGGAGCGATCTTATGCCTGATCACGTTCTTATTGTACGGGAACGCCTAGTAAACAAAACGTCGATAAAAACGATTAGATGAATGGAGGAAAAGAAAATGAAACGTTTTGTGCGAATGGGAATTGATGTTGGCGGTACACATACGAAAGCAGTCGCAATCGATAATGCGACGCACGAAATCATCGGAAAATCTTCAGTGAAAACAACCCACGATGATGTCCGTGGAGTAGCCGCAGGTGTCGTTCAGTCTTTTCAAAATTGTTTGCGGGAAAATAATATCAGTCCAGAAGATGTTGTGTTTGTTGCACATTCTACCACACAAGCGACTAATGCACTGATTGAAGGAGACGTAGCAAAAGTCGGCGTAATCGGGATGGCAAAAGGTGGATTAGAAGGTTTTTTAGCAAAACGACAAACTAGATTGAACGATATCGATTTAGGGAATAAGAAAAAAATAGAGATTGTCAATGCATTCTTACCTGTCAAACACTTAAATGTAGACCGTGTTTCAGAAACGATTTCTTCTTTAGAAAGAGAAAGAGCGGAGGTCTTGGTTTCTTCTATGGCATTTGGAGTAGATAATGGGGAACCAGAACGAGTTGTTTATGAAGCAGCATCTGTGAAAGCGATCCCTACAACGATGGCTTCTGACATCACAAAATTATATGGATTGACAAGAAGAACTCGGACAGCAGCAATCAATGCATCTATTTTACCAAAAATGCTAGATACGGCAACCTCTACAGAAGATTCCGTACGAGAAGCAGGGGTCAATGTTTCTTTGATGATTATGCGCGGAGACGGCGGAGTAATGGAAATCAATGAAATGAAAAAACGACCTGTTTTAACCATGCTTTCCGGTCCAGCAGCATCAGTCATGGGCTCTTTGATGTACTTGAGAGCGTCTAATGGTGTTTATTTTGAAGTAGGCGGAACAACAACCAATATCGGAGTCATAAAAAATGGACGTCCAGCAATCGATTATTCAATTGTAGGTGGCCACCCAACATATATCTCTTCATTAGATGTTCGGGTTCTAGGTGTGGCAGGCGGTTCGATGGTACGGGCTAATCAGTCAGGAATCATCGATGTCGGTCCACGTTCTGCACATATTGCCGGTCTAGATTATGCAGTATTTACGGAGACAGAAAAAATCAAAGGTCCTAAGGTTGAATTTTTCTCTCCTAAAGAAGGAGACCCTGCTGATTACGTCAAGGTAGTGATGGAAGACGGAGAAGAAGTGACTATTACAAATACATGTGCAGCCAATGTCCTTGGATTAGTGCAAGAAGAACATTTTTCTTATGGAAATGTCCCATCTGCACGAAAAGCCATACAGGCATTAGCAGACTATTGTCATACGACGGTTGAAGACATCGCAGAGCAGATCATGGAAAAATCCTATGCTAAGATTGAACCGGTGATTTTAGAATTGGCAGACAAGTATCACTTGGAGAAAGATCAGATTTCTCTTGTAGGTGTAGGGGGCGGCGCTGCCTCATTGATTACTTACTTTAGTAATAAAATGGGTGTGAAATATTCGATTCCTGAAAACGCCGAAGTGATTTCTTCTATTGGTGTAGCACTTGCAATGGTCCGAGATGTTGTAGAACGTATCATCCCTTCGCCAAGTAAAGAAGATATACGATCGTTGAAAAATGAAGCGATGAATAAAGCGATTGAATCAGGCGCTACACCAGAATCGATCGAAGTCCACGTAGAAATCGATCCACAGACTTCAAAAGTAACGGCTATCGCTACTGGTTCTACGGAAGTGAAAGCAACCGATCTAACCAAGGAGATCACAACAGAAGAAGCACTAGAGCTTGCTGCAGAGGATATGCGATTAAATAAAAATGAAGTTTGCTTATTGGAAAATACACCTTTCTTTTATGTATGCGGCGAACAGAATCGTTCAAAAAATGCTGGAAGTCTTCGGATCATCGATCAAAAAGGATTTATCAAGGTCCAACGTGGACATGCTTCATGTATGAAAACAACTGCAGCCAATTATATGACAGCTGTCGAACAACTTTGGGAAGATATGGCAGTTTATCAAACTGAATTGATTGCCCGACCAGAATTTTATCTCTGCTTAGGAGCAAGAGTCTCTGATTTTACAGCGACGGATCTGGAACAACTACAGCTTTTGATGGATCTGGAAGTATCTACTATGGAACCGGAGGAAGAAGTGATCGTCGTTGCCGGAAATATCAAACAAACATAAGTTAGAAGAGTTACTAAACGAATTACAACAGATCCCCGAAGAAATTTGGGGATTCTACCAGTTTCGGCGAGATTTATTTTGGAAAAAGATTCCTTTGTCCAAGCAGAAAATTCTTATACAAAAATCAATCGATTGTGGTATCGAAACGGCATGTAGCATCAAAAAAAAGTACCCTTTTGCCGATGTAGGAGAAATTTGTGAACAAATGGCTGTTCCAATCGTTTCCTGTGAATCAGAGCAAATAAACGAACGAATCACTTTTGCAACTTATGCAGAAGATGAAGGGATCCGATTGATGACGGAGCCGTTAGAAAAATTAAAATGTTCAGGACTAGCTTCGATCTCTAAAGAAACAGCGCAAGCTTTGATTATTGGACATGAACTATTTCACCACATCGAAGCTTCTGTTAAGGGAATTTATACGCAAAGCGAAAAAATTGTGCTGTGGCGGTTGCCTTTTTATACACATCAATCAAACATTCGTGCATTGAGCGAGATAGCAGCGATAAGTTTTTCAAAAGAGATGAATCAAAGCGATTTTTCGCCTTATGTATTAGAGGCAGTCTTACTTTGGCCATATAATGAAATTCGTAGCCAAGGGATCTTAGAAGAAATAAAAGAAATAGAAAAAAGATGTACGGAGTATGATTTAGATTACAAATAAAGAGACTGTGACAAAAGTCGTGTCACAGTCCTTTTTTTCCGAATAAACGGTGTTCTCCTGTCAACTCCTCGGTCACAAGTCAAAATATTCAACAAACATGAGAAGCTGTTTTTTGAAATTGTTCCTTGTGACTCGGAGATGAACGGCAGGCTCACGACCTCTTGGAAAACGGTGTTCAAAAGCTTGCATCTGCGGTAATAAGTCCAGCCAAGTTAAAAACATAAGAAGCTATTTTTACTTGGCTGTTCTTATTACTTGATGCAGGGCAGCTTTTTCACAACCTCTCAATAAACGCTGATTCCAAAACCTCTTATTTGATGGGTCTGTCCTGAATATCTTCAAAATAATCGGGGTAATTATGAATCACGTATTCTTGCTCCTCGATAATCATATGTAAATGCATCGTGCAAAGAAATCCGACTTCATCAAAGTTATGATCAATCATTGATTGAAGCATTGTCTGATGTTCATCTAATACTCGACCCCAGTCTAATTCTGAAATCGTCAAACGTAACCATCTGAAACGGTTCAAGTGCGTACTATAACTTTCTAGCCAATCCCAAATTTCTCGTTTTCCAGCAATTTCATAACAAGTTCGGTGAAAATCAGTATCCAAATCAAAAAAAGCTTTTTTATTTTGAGCGATCACTGCCTGATCGGTTTGTTCTAGTATTTTTTCTAGTTTAGCTTGATCTTGCTTGGTCATTTTCGCACTGCATTCTTGCAGGATCGGTTTTTCCAACTTTTCCCGCGTATAACGGGCTAATGAAGCAGATCGGATATCGATTTTTGAAACATAAGTGCCGGACTGTGGAATGGTTTTTACAAGCTCTTGATTGCGCAATTGGATCAGTGCTTCTCGAATCGGTGTACGCCCGATAGCTAGTTGTTCTTCTAACACTTTATCGGAGATTTTACTTCCAGGTGCTAACTCGGAATAAATGATTTGTTTACGTATAGATTCATAAGCTTGCTGTTGCAAATTATTGATAACCATTTAACCTTCCTTTCTATGCAGATATAATCTATTATAACATAAATCGCTTACAAATCGTGTGGGCATAAAAACACAGTCTGCAAAAAAAGCCCTGATAGGCATGCCTATTAGAGCCTCGAAAAGAAAAATATTGAATCAATCTGGTCGTACCTCTTGGATCGATTTGACACGACCGCCGATTCTTTTAGCAAAAGCTTCGGATTCTTTTTTGTCTTTGAAAATGAGCAGATTGTCTAAGTTTTTTTCCCGAGTGCGACAGCCAGTTTTATCGATGTAACCGTGCATTACTTTAACGACATACATGGGGATCACCTGCTTTTTTCTTTTCATTATACGAACTACTCGACACAATACAAGAAAAATGCTTAGACGGTCTTTATTAAGAATTTACATCATCCAAAGAAGCGTACGCTTGGAATAACTGATCTAACTCCGGATTGACTTTGCTCAGCTTCACTAATCGCTGCGAATCAGAAAGTAAAAAACAGTGTTTACTACTGCCAGTAGTTTTTAATTTTTTGTCTTCAGTTCCCACAATTTCGTAGCTAAAATCCAACCGTGTCCCCGTATACTTTTGGATAGTTGGATGGATGCTCACTTTTTCTCCGTAATGGATCATTTCTTTATAGCTGCAATTTACTTCCAGAACGGGGATGATGATCCCAGATTCTTCGATTTTTTTATAGGGAAACCCTAGATGTACCAATAAGGCTACCCGAGCCTCTTCAAACCAGCGGATATAATTGCTGTGATGAATAATCCCCATTTGATCTGTTTCATAATAAAAAGGTTCTCGCACATAACCTGTAAATTTCTCCATGACTCATGCCTCGTTTTCCATTGATTTTTTACAAAAATAATTCATCCACTTCGGAAGTGCTTCGCTGATTTGTGTCGGCAAAACAATATATTGTTCTTTTGCCAGCTGGTCTCCAATGAAACTATGAAGATAAACAGCTGCTGCAATCGTTTGGTCATTTTGAGGAAACTGGGCTAAAAATCCTGTGATCATCCCAGCTAAAGTGTCACCCATGCCGCCTGTTGCCATAGCAGCAGAACCTAAAGGATTGGTGTAGAAGTGCTGGTGACCATAAATTTTTGTCTCATGACTTTTCAAAACGAGCACAGCACCGATTTCCTGTTGCTTCTTTTTGTTTTCTTTATCCCGTTGTTCTTGTATCGGTAGAGAACTCAACCGTTGCCACTCCATTTGATGAGGTGTAAGTACAGTTTGTTCGGGATAGGGTAGCAAAAGATGATTAGCAGCAAGTAAACTTAAAGCAGAGCCATCAATCACCAGCCATTGTTCTTTTGATTGGTTTTCTAGTACTTGTTTGAAACGTTCCAAACTCTTAGAAGAAGTACCCAATCCGGGACCAATCAAGAGTACATCTGCTTGCTTTATTACGGAAAGAAACTGGTCAGTATCCGTCCAATCTACAATCATTGCTTCTGGCAAATGACTGTGAAGAGCACTCCGATTTTTTTCATCAGTTACTACAGTCGTGAGACCCGCTCCAGTGTGTACGGCAGCTAAAGCACTCATAATGATTGCTCCGCCATATTGTTCATTGCCGCCAATCAAAACGATACGTCCAAATGTTCCTTTATGTGAAATTTTTGGACGAGGTGTGATGACTCTTTTCACTAGTTGTTCGTTTATCAGCATCGAAAAACCTCCTTTTACTCATTATAGCGTATATTTTTTTTAGAGAAAAACAGATAAGAAAAGGAATTGTCAGATTTTTTGAACTATTTTTTTCTGTAATTTGTGGTATCATGAACACGAAGACTTAAATAAGTGGAGGATTAACTTTATGACAATTGATTGGCAAAAAGAAGTAGAAGCACGTAAAGAAGACTTGCTTGAAGACTTGAAAAATCTTTTACGTGTCAACAGCGAGCGCGATGACTCAAAAGTAACACCAGATGCACCATTTGGACCTGGACCTCGCGACGCATTGAAACATATGTTAGCTTATGGCGAACGTGATGGTTTTAAAGTAAAAAATGTCGATAACTATGCAGGGCATATTGATCTTGGCGAAGGAGACGAAACGCTAGGGATATTTGGACACATGGATGTCGTTCCTGCAGGAGATGGCTGGGACACAGATCCTTATGAACCAGTAATCAAGGATGGAAAGATCTTTGCACGCGGATCAAGCGATGACAAAGGTCCAAGTATGGCAGCTTACTATGCGATGAAGATCATTAAAGAACTTGACTTGAAACTATCAAAAAAAGTTCGCTTCGTAGTCGGCAGCGATGAAGAAAGCGGCTGGGGCGATATGGCTTATTATTTCGAACATGAAGAAGAACCAGATTTTGGTTTCTCACCAGATGCTGAATTCCCAATCATCAATGGTGAAAAAGGAAATGTTTCTTTAGCTTTACGCTTCAAAGGCGACAATGCAGGAGATTATGTCTTGAAATCTTTTGTTTCCGGACTTCGCGAAAATATGGTGCCAGGAACAGCAACTGCAGCACTTCAAGTACCAAGTGCAGATGCAGCTATCGCGATGGAAGAAGCATTTTACCAATTCATCGAAGCAAATCCAGTAAGCGGAACGATTGAAGCGGACAATACGTATGTAAAAATCGAATTAGTTGGTAAAGGCGCACATGGTGCAAGCCCACAATCTGGTATCAATGCAGGTTCTTTCTTGGCATTGTTCTTAGATAACTATGAATTCCTAGGATCTGCTAAACAATTTATCCATGTAGCAGCTGCTTATGTCCATGAAGATTTTTATGGAGAAAAACTAGGAGTCGCTTATGAAGATGAAAAAATGGGCAAATTGACAATGAATGCTGGACTATTTGCTTTTGAAGAAAATGGTACAGAGGAAGCGAACTTCATCAATATGAATTTCCGTTTTCCAAAAGGTGTAACAGTAGACGGATTGCAAAGTGACATCGAACAAACAGTGGGGCAAGAAGGCGCAACAGTTACTCGAGGTGCTCGCGTAATGGAACCACATTACGTACCAATGGATGATCCATTGGTGGCTACATTATTGCAAGTCTATGAAGACCACACTGGAGAAAAAGGCTACGAACAAATCATCGGTGGCGGAACTTACGGACGTTTGTTGAAACGTGGCGTTGCTTATGGAGCGATGTTCCCAGGATATACTGATACAATGCATCAAGCAAACGAATTTATGAGTCTTGATGACTTGTTCAGAGCAACAGCAATCTATGCAGATGCCATCTATCGTTTGGCGAAATAATTAATTAAAAAGAGGATCAAGAATTGCAAATTATTTTTGCAGTCTTGATCCTTTTTTTACTTTCTACTGTGGTATTCATGATAAACATGATATAGATTCAATTCATATTCTTTCTTAGCGTTCGTGACGACTGTGTCCAAAATCAACCCTGTTACTAATGAAAGAAGTGCTAAAGTCATCAATCCAGTACTTAAAATCGCAGAAGGGATGCGTGTAATAAAGCTTGTCAGCATATATTCGCGAATCACAGGAATCCCCGTGACCAATCCAAATAAAAAGAAGAAGATGGTCCAAATCCCAAAGAAAAGCAAAGGCTTATAATCTTTAAACATTTTAATAATCATCATGATTACTTTGAATCCGTCAGAGAATGTATTCAATTTTGATTCGCTGCCTTCAGGACGATCACGATAATCGATTGGGATCTCAACGAACTTGAATTTTTTATCTAAAGCATGGATCGTCAATTCCGTTTCGATTTGAAAACCAGAACTCATAATAGGAAAACTTTTGACAAAGATACGATTGAATCCTCGATAGCCGGTCATGACATCAAGAATTTTTGTTTTATACATTCTAGTAATTGTATTTCTAACAAGGTTATTTCCAAAATCGTGGAAAGGTCTCTTATTCTCATCAAAGTAGGTTCCATTTGATAGGCGATCACCAATGACCATATCTGCTTCACCAGAACGTAATTTCTCGAGCAAACCATGTACAGCTTCTGCAGGATAAGTATCATCGCCATCTACCATTAAATAATAGTCGGCATCGATATCAAAGAACATTTGGCGGATCACATTTCCTTTTCCTTGACGAGGTTCTTTTTTTACGATTGCTCCACCTTGAACGGCCAATTCGTATGTTCGATCGGTCGAATTATTATCATAGACATAAATATCTGCTTCTGGTAATTCTCGTTTAAAGTCTGCAATGACTGTTGAAATTGTTGCTTCCTCATTGTAACAAGGAATCAGAACAGCAATTTTTTCTTGTTGTTCCATTTTTCACTCTCCTTAACTATAGAAAACAAAAGCTAAATTAAAAATACCTCATAATCAAAGGAAATGCTAGTTTTTCCCGCTAAATATCATTTATTTAAAAAGAAAATACTGGTATATATGTTTGGAAAGCTCTATCTAAAAAACCACCCACTACAAAAGAAGGACATGATACCTCTCTTTTGAATAGTGGGTGCGTATTCGTTCTCTCACTTTTTTGACGTATTAATCTGTTGCACCTTTTTTTCTTGAAATTTCTAATACGGTTCCTGTATGAGCATCTGCTAAAAATTCATAATAAACAGTTTCGCCATCTTCTATTCGAGAAAGACCTCCCCGATAAGCACTCGACCGAACGGCGAATTTCCTAATAGGTTCCTTTTCAAAAGAGATCCAAGAACCTTCGATTGCACCTTCTTTTAGAAAAGATGACTTGATATTTTCAAGTACTTGGTCTGCTGACAATACTTTTTTGCGATGATACCAAATCGTTGAAGCTACCCCGCTCAATAATCCTAGACCGATTCCAACTGCTAACCCGCCTTTAAAATATCTTAGTTCGCTTTCTTCATACATGTGGACATACCTCCTTCTTCTCACTTGTTACTCCTTGTGCTTATTTTACCACACTCTCATATTTTCTTTGAAATAAATAACCGCTACCAGAAAAAATAAGCTATAATAAATACGATCGGTCTGCAGAAAAAATCATATTTTATCCGCAGATCAATATAAGTCTGAGAGGAGTTTAGTCTGAAATTTAGACGAATAGCATATGGAAGAAAAAACATTTCAACGAATCAAAGAGTTAACAGAATTACAAGGAACAAGCGGTTTTGAACAAGATGTTCGCGCTTATATGGAAAGTTATATGGAACCGCTGGTAGATGAGTTACAGTTAGATGGTTTGGGCGGCATTTTTGGTCTGCGCCATCATGAAGAAGCGGATGCACCCCGTGTAATGGTCGCAGCACATATGGATGAAGTCTGATTCATGCTGACACAAATCCAAGAAAACGGGCTTTTTAAAGTCGTACCTCTAGGCGGCTGGAATCCTTACGTTGTTTCTGCTCAGCGTTTTACACTTAAAACCTCTACTGGTAAGAATTATCCATGTATTTCTTCTTCCGTTCCCCCACATTTATTGCGAGGAACAAGCGGACAAAAATCAGTAGAAGTAACCGATATTTTGTTCGATGCTGGGTTTGAATCAAGAGAAGAGGCAATGAGTTACGGTGTCCTTCCAGGAGACACAATCGTTCCTTACGCTGAAACGATCAAAACAGCCAACGGAAAGAATATTATCAGTAAATCATGGGACAACCGCTATGGCTGTACAATGGTATTAGAAGCTTTAGAAGCGTTACAAAATGAAACATTAGGTCATACATTGATTGCAGGCGCGAATGTCCAGGAAGAAGTAGGCTTGCGTGGTTCTAAAGCTTCTGTCAATAAATTCAAGCCAGATCTGTTCTTTGCAGTAGACTGCTCTGCAGCAGATGACACAGTGACGAAAAATGGCACATTCGGACATTTAGGAGAAGGTACATTGATGCGTATCCAAGATCCAGGTTTGATCATGCTTCCTCGTTTGCGCGAGTACTTGCTGGATATCGCTGAAACAAACAATATCCCTTATCAATACTTTGTTTCAAAAGGCGGTACAGATGCAGGTGCTGCTCATACACAAAACGAAGGAATCCCAAGTACAGTGATTGGCGTAGTGGGACGTTATATCCATACGCATCAAACGATGTTCAGTATTCGCGATTTTGAAGCTGCACGAGAAATGTTGATTCAAACACTGAAAGGTTTGGATAAATCAACAGTGAATACGATCGTATACGGAAAATAATGCGATAGTGAAACTATAAAATCTGGCAAAAGATTGCTTTTGCCAGATTTTTTTTATAAAAAGAGGATCAATGTTTGTTAGTTCGAAAGAAAGGTGTATAATTTAATTGAAAAATACATAAACAGAAAGTAGAGGACAAAGAATGATTATCCCAAATAGTTTAGAAGAATTAGCAGGCTACGTAGAAACTGGAAAGAGTGTATTTTTCTTTACTGCCGGCTGGTGCGGAGACTGCCGTTTTATCAAACCGCAAATGCCTGAAATTGAAAATGACTTTTCTGATTGGCAATTTGTTGAAGTAGACCGTGACAAGTACATAGATGTAGCCGCTGAATGGAACATTTTTGGTATCCCAAGTTTTGTCGTGATCCAAGACGGAAAAGAATTAGGTCGTCTAGTGAATAAAGATCGTAAAACAAAACAGGAAATCGAATCGTTCCTAGAAAGTGTAACAAAAGGCTGACATCTGTTAGGAGGGGTCAAGATGAATCAAGAATATAAGAATATTTTAGTAGGTATCGACGGTAGTGAACAAGCACTTGCTGCTTTCAAAAAAGCGGTAGAAGTGGCTCGCCGTAATAATGGGAAAGTATATGTAGCAAACGTAATCGATCAGCAATTTTATAACTTTATGGGCTATGCACCTATTGATCAAAATCTAGTCGATCAGCAAACTGAAACAGCCAAGGAAATGGTCGAAGAATGTAAAGAATATGGGAAATCTGTTGATTACACAAATATAGAAGGAATTATTGCATATGGTTCTGTTCGTGAATCCATGGCAGTCAAATTGCCAAAAAAATATGAGATCGATCTAATCATGGTTGGGCAGTCAGGTCTAAATGCAGTCGAACGCTTTATGACAGGAAGTGTAGCCAGCTACGTGATACGTCATTCACCTTGTGATGTCTTGATCGTTTATGACGAAGAAGAACAGCCAAGTAATTAAGCAAGTGGAACTTGTACGACCTTTTTAATCAATTAACTAAAACAGTAAAGGGACTGTGACAAAAGTCTTGTCACAGTCCCTTGTTACGAATAAATGGTGTTCCAGAAGAGGCTTCTTCGGAAATAAAGCATGAAAAAAATCTCATGCAGTGAATGCAATTTTTTGTTAAGATAAATCTCAGCAAAGGATAATGGAGGAAAGAACATGATTTTTGCTTATAACAAAGCACACGTCGGAGACACCTTGATGGTTATTATAGCCGACGATAAAGGAACAGAAAACACCGTTGAACGCAAATGGAATGTTGCTCGGATCAAAGATGAACAAGGTCAAGTTGTTGCTTGGAACTTTTTCCATATCTCCGATCATCTAACAATCGAAGGGAACGGCCAAGTAAGCTTAACAGATGAGGAATTAGCGAAATTGAATCGATTGATCAAAGAAGCAGGATTCGAAGAACAGCTTGAAGCTGATCATGAACCGAAGATCGTTGTCGGGTACGTAAAAACATGCGTCCCACATCCTGATTCTGACCATTTATCGATTACTGAGACAGAAGTAGACAATGGTACAGTATTGCAAATCGTTTGCGGTGCACCCAATATCGAAGCTGGACAAAAAGTTGTCGTTGCAAAACCAGGAGCTATGATGCCAGATGGAATGATGATCTGGCCAGGAACTTTACGAGGGGTAGATAGCTATGGAATGATCTGTTCCGCTCGTGAATTGCATTTGCCAAATGCTCCAGCAAAAAAAGGAATCTTAGTATTGCCTGAGGATGCCGTAGTCGGAGAAGCATTTCCAAAATAAAGAGGTTGTGAGTCTGCCGTTTCACTCTGAGTCACAAGGAGCAATTTCAAAAAACAGCTTCTCATGTTTGTTGGATCTTGTGACTTGTGACCGAGGAGTTGGCAAGAAAAATATAGTTTATAAAAAAGAGGTTGTGACAAGTCTTTGTCACAACCTCTTTTTTATTAATTTTCACTATTTTGATTTTGTTTTAATGCCGATTGATCGATCGTCAATTCAACAGTAGTTGTTTTTTCTTTCGAGCCTTCATAGTAAGTGATTTTGACAGAATCTCCCACTTTTTTCTTATACAAAGCAGATTGAAGTTCTACACCAGAAGAAACTTCTTTGTCATCGATCTTAGTAATGACGTCGTATTGTTTCAATCCAGCTTTTTCAGCCGGTGTAGCTGTTTGGACATTTGTCACGATGACACCGTTAGTTACAGATGAAGGAATCTTCAAGATTTGTTCTTGTTGCTGAGTAGAGACAGCAGATAAGTCGACCATTGTGATACCTAGAGCTGGACGTGTCACTTTTCCGTCTTTTTCCAGTTGATTGATGATATTCACTACATCGTTACTTGGAATAGCAAATCCCATTCCTTCTACGCTTACATTAGAAGTAGATTCAGAAGTACTTGCGATCTTACTTGAGTTGATACCGATAACTTGTCCTTCGATATTAACTAAAGGACCACCAGAATTTCCAGGGTTGATTGCTGCATCTGTTTGGATCGCATTGATATTGACTGTTTCGTTCGATTCATTCGTACTTGTCACTTGTCGGTTCAAGGAAGAAATGATTCCTGAAGTGACAGAATTTGCATATTCAGATCCTAGTGGGGAACCAATCGCAATCGCAGGCTCACCAACCTTCAGAGCACTTGAGTCACCAAAAGAGGCAACTGTTTCGACTTTGTCTGAATTGATCTTCAACACCGCTAAATCTGAATAAGCATCTGTTCCAACTAATTCAGCTTTTACCTTCGTACCGTCTTTCATCAAGACTTCAAGACCTTGCTGGCCATCTACTACGTGATTATTCGTGACTACATAAGCAGTATTCCCGTCTTTTTTGTAGATCACGCCGCTTCCTTCACTATAAGCTTCCAAATTACTATCATCTGAGCTGCTACTTTCTTCTTGCTGCCCGAATAGTTCGCCAAAACCGCTTGATTGGTTTTGACTTTGTAAGTTGATAACAGAAACGACAGCGTCTTGAACTTTATCTACCGCTTTGGTGATATCAGAATCTACATTGACTTTGACATTTTCCACAACTGTTTCACCGGCAGAATTCTGATTGCCGCTTGTAGTAGTAGAACTATTGTTGCCAGTGCCCATCGCTGCATAAAAAATGCCAGCTGTCAGTAGTCCTCCAACGATCCCTCCAACAAGCCCCAGACCTAACTTACGCCAGAGGCTATTATTTTTACTTTTTTTCATCTTTGGTGTCACATTTTTTCTATCCATGTGTTCCTCCTCCAATTACATTCATTTATCTACTGTTAGTATAGTCTTATTTGTTGACTTTTGTCTACTTTGAGACTGTGAACTTTTTATGAAAAACTTTAGGAAAAATCATTGTTTTCAGATGAAAATATTTGATTTTCTTTTTCCACAGATACTGTGTAAAACTACGCGGATAGGATTGGAAAAATAAGGGATAAAACATATCCACAGCCTGTGTATAAAGTGGATAAATTCTTATAAAACGTATGTTTGCCTAATGAATGTGATGAAATAAGGTAAAATAACACTGTTTTCTGTGGATAAACCTGTGGATGTTGTGCATAACTGTTGGGGAAATCTTTTTAACAAAAATAGCCAAAATAAACATATAGACGAAAAAATTGATTATAATAAACAAAGTGAGCATGAAGACCAAAGGAGAGAAAACATGAATATCAAAATTATCTCAGTAGGAAAATTAAAAGAAAAATACCTGATCCAAGGTATCAATGAGTATGTCAAACGGCTGAATGCCTATGCAAAAATCGAATTGATCGAAGTTCCAGACGAAAAAGCCCCGGAGAATTTAAGCGAAGCGCAAATGAGACAAGTAAAAGAAAAAGAAGGGGAACGGATCTTAGCGAAAATCAAAGAACAAGAATACGTCTATGCCTTAGCAATTGAAGGGAAAAATCCTACAAGTGAATCTTTTGCTAAACAAATCGACCAATTAGGTATCCAAGGAAAAAGCCACCTTGTTTTTGTTATCGGCGGCTCTTTAGGACTCAGCGAAGCCGTCATGAAAAGAAGCAATGCTCAGATCTCTTTTGGAAAAATGACGTATCCACATCAATTGATGCGTCTGATCCTTGTCGAGCAAATCTACCGTGCCTTCCGGATCAATGCGGGGGCTCCGTATCATAAATGAGGATTTTTTTGACAGTACAATGTTGTTGTAATGAGAGATGAGTAATAATGAAATAACACAAAATTAAAAATGCCCTTTGTACCCGTAGTGTTTCAGTAACAGAAAAAATCATTCAAAAAATGGATTTATTGAAAGTCTACAAGAACAAGACTACTGATGAATTCCGCCTAGAATCTAATCTATTCTTTATTTCAAATCAATAAATCATCATTTCGTTAATTTGTTCCCCACGAACGTGGGAAAAAAGTAAGAAACACTTTTGTCTTATTCTTTAAAAACGAATAAACGGTGGGAGCAGAAGCAACTCCTTCTTATTTCTCGGATTTAAACGCTTCTGTCCGATCCTCTTTAATAGTTTGAATTTTTAGAAAGTTTATCTTTTATTTCTATTTTAGAGATGTTAAAATGATGGTTAAACTATATAGGGGTGATTATTTGTTAGATAAGTTTTTGGATATGTCTTTAGTTCAACGAATTAGTTGCGGTATCATAGTTGGTATTATAGTTGGTATTTTTTTACCCTCATGGACGTTTATCACCATATTGGGGACTGTATTTGTCAGTTGCTTAAAAGCCATTGCTCCTCTCTTGGTATTTTTTCTGACGGCAGCTTCGATTGCAAAACATAAAGTTGGGAATGAAACCTATGTCAAACCTATTTTATTTTTATACTTAGGTGGAACCTTTCTCTCTGCGCTAGTTGCAGTAGTCGTTAGTTCGATTTTTACGATCCCAATCACTTTGCAAGAACAGGTCTCTGAAAAGGCGCCACAAAATATCGGCAATGTCTTATCTACGATGTTGACTAACGTGACACAAAACCCGATCCAAGCAATCATTGAATCAAATTATCTAGGCGTTTTGTTCTGGGCTGTCTTGTTAGGGCTGGCTTTGCGTAGTCGTACGGAAACAACTAAAGAAGTCGTGGATCAAGTTTCTGTAGCCTTGTCACACGTAGTGCAGCTGATCATTGCGTTTGCACCGATCGGTATCCTGGGATTAGTTTATCAATCGATCTCAACGACAGGGTTGTCTGGCTTAGCAGAATATCTTCAACTAGTTCTGGTATTAGTAGGAACCATGTTATTTGTCGCTTTAGTTGTTTATCCACTTCTGACTTTCTTATTTATCAAAGAAAATCCCTATCCATTGATTTTCTTTTGCTTAAAAGAAAGTGCGGTTCCCGCCTTCTTTACACGTAGTTCAGCAGCCAACATTCCTATCAATATGATGTTAGCCGAACGATTGAAATTAACGAAGGAATCCTATGCGATCTCGATTCCGTTGGGAGCGACCATCAATATGGGGGGCGCTGCTGTAACGATTACCGTGATGACATTGACGACGGTACAAACATTAGGGATCGAAGCGTCCTTTGCTTCAAAATTGATCCTTAGTCTGTTGGCAGCCGTTGCTGCTTGTGGAGCTTCAGGCGTTGCGGGAGGTTCGTTGCTATTGATTCCTTTGGCTTGTAGCTTATTCGGTATTTCGAATGAGATTGCGATGCAAGTTGTAGGGATAGGATTTATTATCGGTGTGATCCAAGATTCGGTAGAAACAGCTTTGAACTCTTCTAGTGATCTGTTATTCACAGCGATTGGGGAATTAAGCGCGCGGAAACGTAACGGAGAAGCAATCTCCTTAAAAGATTCCTTAAGTGAATCAAACTGATTGCGAATGGGTGATCATTTTTCGATGATTGGTTTTCTGAAGTGATGATTGACCGAAAATAAAAAGCTTTTATCCTAACTTCAAGTATAGGGTAAAGGTTTTTTTATTTTGAATTTATGTAGAATCAAAATGAGCGTGGGATAAAAGTAAGAAACACTTTTGTCTCATTCTTTAAAAATGAATAAACGGCGGGGGTAGAAGCAACTCCTTCTTAAATAAGCCGAAATTCACAAAAATTTGAAAAATAATTTTCGTGAATTTCGGCTTATTTCTCAGAGTGAAGTACTTCTGCCCCAGCCTTATTTTGGTTCGTTTTTTCTTTGAGAGAAGGCTATTTTTTTATGGGGCAAACGCTCTTGGCACAGAAAATAAGAATAAATTCCCATTAGAGCACGCTTTTTGTTTTTTCACTATAAAAAAGTGAACCCAGTTTATATTGTCAAGTAAGGCGGAGGAACTTATAGTATAGACGTGCACAAGTAATAAATGAAATAGAGGCGAAATAAGTGTTAAGTAAAGTAATCAAAGATGAATATATTCAACTAGATGTTCAGGCAAATAACTTTGAAGAAGCAATAAGAAAAGCTTTGCAACCTTTCTTAGAAGCAGATGTAGTAACTGAAAAATATGTCGAAACAATTTTGAAGATTTACGAAGAGACCGGTCCATATATCGTTATTACTGAAAATATTGCTTTACCTCATGCAACGGTGGAAAGTGGAGCAAAAGATGTAGCTATTGGATTTATGCGATTGAAGAACCCAGTTACTTCAGGTCATCGTACCAATGATCCAGTTAAATATCTTTTTCCATTAAGCGCCAAGAATAACCAAGCGCATATTGAATTGCTATCAGAATTGGCAAATTTATTAGGAAATCCAGATTTTCTAAAATTTATCAAAGTCGTTTCATCTAAAGAAGAATTTAAAAACTATATTGAAAAAGCAGAAGGAGAGAATAACCATGAATAGTCATAAAGCTTTAGTAGCTTGCCGTGCAGGAGTAGGATCAAGTTTGATGCTAAAGATCAAAGTCAATGAAGTTGTTAAAGAAAATAACTTTCCATTAGAAGTAGAACATTCATCTTTAGATGGTGTGCCAGGTTTTCAAGGAGATATGATCATTACTTTGCCTGATGTTGCGAATGAATTAATAGAAAAAAATTTACCACAGAAGATTGTTGGCATTGCGAATATTGTGGATAAAAATGAAATTAAGACAAAACTTGAAGAAGCATTTATTGAGTTAGAAAAACAGTAGTTAGAAAGGAAGGCTGCAAAATGGATTTTATTATTAGCTTCTTAAGTACGCCCGCAGTACTATTAGGGCTTGTGGCTATGATAGGCTTATTGGCACAAAAAAAGTCTGGAACAGAAGTCTTGACTGGAACCTCCAAGACAATTATTGGCTTTTTGATCTTTAGTGCAGGTGGCACGATCATGACAGGGGCTTTGCAGAACTTTAATACGTTGTTCCAAACCGGATTTCATATCAAAGGAGTTGTTGCTTCTCCTGAAGCAGCGACAGCATTAGCACAGACAGAATTTGCATTTGTTACGAGTAGTACGTTGATTTTGGGATTTATCATGAACTTAGTAATTGCTAGGATCACTCCTTTCAAAAATATCTTTTTTACGACTGGTCATAGTTTGTTCTTTGCGTGTGTGTTATCTTTGATTTTGAAAGCGCATAACTTCACAGATGTAGCCGCAATAATCGTTGGTGGATTATTACTTGGCTTCTTCTCTGCAGCATTGCCTCAATTATGTCAGCCCTTCATGCGTAAGATTACAGGAAGTGATGCAACTGCTATTGGCCATTTTAATATGGTTGGCTATGCACTGTCTGGTTATATTGGCAAGCTATTTAGTAAATATAAAGACCGCACAACCGAAGACATCATTGGCTGAGTGGCAAATTGGTCGATCCTTCCCGCGGCAGCTTGAGCCGCTACGACATCTGTTCCCAAACTATTTAGAGCAGACTGCAATACCACCGCTCCAATAGCGATGATGGATGATTGGAAAGCCATAGGCAAGCCCGCATTTAAATGAGTGAAAATAGTGTCTTTATCTATTTTGAAATCACTTTTAGAGACTTGCAGCAACGGGATTTTCCGTTTGATATAGATGACACACATCAAACTTGCGGAAATTTGCGCGATAACTGTCGCATACCCAGCCCCAGCGATCCCCATGTGGAAATTGATAATAAACACCAAATCCAAAATCACATTGATGATCACAGCGAAAATCAAAAAGAACAAAGGTGTTCGGCTATCTCCTAGCGCTCGAATCATATTTGAAAGAAGATTGAACGCCATTGAGGCAAACATACCGCCTAAGATCACGGAGATAAATTCCTGTGCTTGTTGGATAATATCCGGCGGTGTCTGCATCAGCAATAATAACGGACGTAAAAATACTAAACTCAAAACAGTCAAAATAGCAGTTACTGTGAAACTAATTATAATAGCAACAGCAAAACTTTTCTTTACACCGCGAAAATCCTGAGCGCCGAAACGTTGCGCCGTGATGATAGATAATCCAGCGGTCAAACCTTGAGCAAAACCAATGATCAAAAATGTGATACTTCCTGTCGCGCCGACTGCTGCCAATGCCTCTTTACCGATCGTTTGCCCAACAATGATCATATCTACCATATTATAGAACTGTTGGAAAATATTCCCCACGAGTAATGGAATGGTAAATAAAAAAATCAACTTTGCTGGGGTGTCTGTAGTTAGGTCTCTCATGATAACTCCTCAATTTTTTTCAGAATATTTGCAAATTACATATTACCATAGTTTAATAGAACCACAAATAGCTGATTTATACAAAAAATACAGCAAAAAAAGAGCAATTTGTTAATGCTTACAAAAAAGATGCTTGATAGCATAAACTCAGTTCTTTAGATTTTTTAAAATCAATTGGTACAGCTTTAAGAAAATTTTATGAAAAAGATGAAAAAGATGTCAACTGCAAATGACATTTCTCAAAGAAACTGGGATAATAAAGGAAGAGAGGTGGAAGACATATGGATGTAGTACTGATGCGGCACGGGGAAAGTGAAGCAAATTTTGAAAATTATTGGACGGGATGGCTGGATGTTTCTCTGACAGAAAAAGGATAGGAACAGGCTCGTAAGGCAGGGGAAAAAATCAAAAACGCGCAGATCGAGTTTGACGCTGCATTTACGTCAGTATTGAAGCGGGCATCATTGACTTGCCAGATCATCTTAGAAGAAAGCGATCAGTTATGGATACCGACATTTAAAACCTGGCGTCTGAACGAGCGGCATTATGGCGCTTTAGTAGGGAAAAATAAGGATGAAATGGCACGAGAATTCGGGGCAGATCAAGTCAAACGCTGGCGTCGAGATTATTATGAAATGCCTCCATTAGTAGAAGAAAACCATTTTGATCGCCGTTACGCACAATTGGCAGATCAAGACATTCCTCATGGAGAAAATCTGCAAATGACGGTCCAGCGGGTCGCGCCATTATGGCAAGACGAGATCGCGCCGCTGTTGGGTTCGGGTAAGAATGTTTTGATTACCGGACATGGCAACAGTCTGCGGGCACTGGTGAAATATTTGGAGGATGTACCGGAAGACCAAATGGATACCATTGATATTCCCAATGCGCAGCCGATCCACTACCGCTTTGATAAGAACTTGCAGATCGTCAATAAATCGATCCTCTAAAGACGAATATTGGCTGAAGGAAATAGCCCTTTGTTTCAGAATTTTTCATAAAACTATCATAAATTATGGTATACTATTGAAAAAATTGGAGGAATAAGAATAATGAAAGCTATTTTAACGGTGGTCGGGAAGGACAAGGTTGGGATCATTGCCGGTGTCAGCCAGAAGTTGGCAGAATTGAATATCAATATTCTAGATGTATCTCAAACGATCATGGAAGATTATTTTACCATGATGATGATGTTGCAAATGCAACCAGAGGCTGATTTAGAAGCGATCAAGCAAGCATTGAGTCAAGTTGAAAACACGTTGGGCGTCAAAATCAGCATTCAAAATGAAGAGATCTTCAATGCGATGCATAAACTATAATTCGGAGGGAAATGATGGAAACAAAACAAATACTTGAAACGATCCGGATGGTAGAAGAAGAAAATCTTGATATCCGGACGATCACAATGGGTATTTCATTGTTGGACTGTATCGATGCCAGCACAGAAAAGACTTGCCAAAATATCTATAATAAAATCACCAGCAAAGCGAAAAATCTTGTAAAAGTCGGTGACGAGATCGCCAGTGAATTTGGGATCCCCATCATCAACAAGCGGATCTCGGTAACGCCGATCGCAATCGTTGCTTCCGCAAGCGGCGGGCAAGACTGTGTTGCTTTTGCGCGAGTTTTGGACAAAGCCGCAAAAGCGGTGGGGATCAATTTTATCGGCGGGTATAGCGCATTAGTTGAAAAAGGCTATCAAGGAGCGGACCTGTCCTTGATCCAATCGATTCCGGAAGCCTTGGCAGAAACAGAATTTGTCTGTTCTTCTGTCAATATTGGTTCGACACGGGCAGGGATCAATATGGACGCTGTCAAATTGATGGGTGAAACCATCAAACAAACCGCCGAAGCTTCAGATATGGGCTGTGCGAAGTTGGTAGTCTTTGCGAATGCGGTGGAAGACAATCCTTTCATGGCGGGAGCATTCCACGGGGTCGGTGAAGCAGATTGCGAGATCAATGTCGGTGTCAGCGGACCGGGCGTAGTAAAACGCGCTCTGGAAAAGGTCAAAGGCGAATCTTTCGATGTGGTTGCTGAAACAGTTAAGAAGACGGCATTTAAAATCACGCGGATGGGACAATTAGTCGGTCAAATCGCTTCTGAGCGATTGCACGTACCCTTTGGTATTGTGGATCTGTCATTAGCTCCTACTCCGGCAGTTGGTGATAGTGTCGCGTTGATCTTGGAAGAAATGGGCTTGGAATCTGTCGGCACACACGGTACAACGGCCGCACTGGCTTTATTGAACGATGCTGTGAAAAAAGGCGGCGTGATGGCCTGCAACCATGTGGGAGGCTTATCAGGCGCATTCATTCCGGTTTCTGAAGATGCAGGTATGATCAAAGCCGTAGAAGAAGGCTATCTGAATCTGGAGAAATTAGAAGCGATGACCGCCATTTGTTCAGTGGGTCTGGACATGATCGCGATCCCAGGAGATACACCAGCGGAGACGATTGCGGCGATGATCGCTGATGAAGCTGCGATCGGTGTCATCAATCATAAAACAACGGCGGTGCGGATCATCCCCGCTAAAGATAAAAAAGTCGGCGATTCTGTCGAATTCGGCGGTTTGCTGGGGACTGCTCCAGTCATGCGGACGAATTCGGCGAAATCGACGGACTTTATCCAACGAGGCGGGCGGATCCCGGCACCAATCCATTCATTTAAAAATTAGGAAGATAGTGAGAAAATAATGTTTGATTCATATATATGGGATTTTGACGGGACGTTGTTCGATACGTATCCGATCATGCTTGACAGCATGATGAAAGCTTTAGAAGATCGGCAAGTAGTTGCTGATCCAAAAGCTGTTTATCGATTATTGAAAGAAAAATCTTCAAAAGCATTGACTGAAAAATATCATTTGGACTTTCGAGAATTCTCAGATGATTTCCATCAATACGAAACGCTTGATACACGCCAACCTGTCACATTTGATCATGTGTATGACACATTGACGCAATTGAAACAACAAGGATCTAAACATTATATCTTGACTCATCGTACGATCGCTTCGACTCGCGAATTGTTAGTAAAAGAAGGAATGTTAGAATTTTTTGAAGAAAACGCTAGGCGCCTGGCACTCATCTTCCTCCCTCCCTACAGCCCTCAGTTGAACCTAATGGAAGGCGTTTGGAAGTGGCTCAAGGAATCGGTCATCAACAATGTTTTTTTTGACCACCTCCAGAAAATCAAACAGTCGGTCCGCGGTTTCTTAGCCGATGTAAACGAGCGTCCCCTTGAGGTGATTGACCGACTGTGCGTGCGGATGTAAAGTATTTAATTCAACCTATATAGAAGTGAAAAATTTTTAAAATAAGATAAGATAAATTTGATCCATTGATTTTCAATAATATCATATTTTATTATGCGGCTAGGTGTATATAGTAGCCCACGTTTTTCTGGATGGATTTGCAACTGTGAAATAGTTTTTTGATCCACTAAATTTTTGCTTCCAATTGGTTTCCAGTTATATCGTTTGTCAATTCTATATTTTGCTTCTTTTTTTAAACTTTCAAGAGAAACCATTGCTTGAGGTATATTGTTCTCAAACTCTAATATTCGTTGAAAAAGTTGATCGTTCATTAGATAATTTGAAGTAGTAATTTCACGACGAGAAGTTTTTTTAGGAATAAAAGTTCTAGCAAGACCGCCAACCATTTTTTCAATTTCGATTTTCATTTTTTCCCATTCTGGTGTACCTAAATCTTTAAGTATTATTTCAAATCGAGAATAAAAGATAGTTTCACCGATTTTAACGTAAAGAGTATAATAACCTGGAATAAGAGGTACTGTTTTACCTTGATCCCTATTATAAATGATTATATTATCATCACTTGGAATATAGCAAATATCTCCATTTTCCTCTTTTACTTGATTTTCAATCAAATAATCATCTAATTCTGGTATATATAGTTTTGCTTGTTTGTCTATACTGTTAAATGTAAAGCTTAGATTAGAAAATTCTTTTACCTTAACCGGTGTATACTCTAATAACGATGCCTCATCTTGAAAAAATAAAAGTTCATATTCTTGTTCTCCACTTTTATAACCAAAGTTTAATTTCAGACTAAAGGGTAAATCCATGTAAATTCAACTCCCTAGCTTTTTGCAAAAGAATTTTTTTAGTATATTTAAAATCTGAAGACTCAGGATATTCATTAATTATTTGTTCAAATTCACCCACTTGTTTTAAATCATTCTCATTCCATTTACCAACTAATTCTGATAATTGTTCATCAGAACCTCTGATTTTACTTAATACTCTCTGTACAAGCTGAATATCAATAGCTTCTTTTCTTGATAAGTCATTTTGCACTGGAAGATTTTTTAAATATTCATCAATTTGTTTTAATATCCTCCAACCGATACCGATATTTTTGTCTTTAGAATTAATTGCTAAATGGAGTTTCCAAAACATTTCTTTTTCTTTCTGGGTCAAACCATTAGTAGGGTTAGAGTTTTTAAAATTTTTGAAATCATCATATTTAAGTTGATTACGTTTCTTTTGATCTGATTGAATATAGTCATTTACTTCACTAATTTCATGGAATGGTACTAACTCAAGTGAAATAATGTTTGATCTATCCAAAACTTTATCTGAGAATTGATGAGTAGATTCATCTGTATTTATTGTTCCTACAAATAATATGTTTTGTCCTACTTCAATTGTAGAAGGATAGGTTGAAGAGTTATATAATTTATTTTCTAGATCTTCGTTATACAGTTTGATTTTCCTAGTATTTGGCTCCATTTCTAAAACTGAAAGAAATTGGGAGAAATAATGTTCAACACGAGCTAAATTCATCTCATCAAAACAAACCATGTAAATATTTTCTTTGTGTCTTGATGCTTCTAATAGTGCATCAATTAGACCGCTATCTCCTGGACGATAGACAGAATTTACAGTATCAGCATAGCCCAATAAATCAGAATCATCCTCCCAAAAGGGTCTCACAGAAATAAACTTTATTTGTGTATCTGATAATTGAAGTGCTTTTGCATAGGATGTTACTAATTGTGATTTACCGGTACCACTTAGTCCAGCTAATACCACCAAACTATCACCCAACATAGCAGTATGAAAATTCCATAAGTCTCGTTTTGAGTAATGTAATTTACTACGAATTGTGAGCTGATTAAATCTTTCTATAAATTCATTCTGTTCAGAGAAGTGATCATTTTGTTGAATAGCGTGTTTATCTTCTAACTCAGATATATCTATTTGCGTTTGTTCAGTAATAATTGAACTTACTGGAGATATTTTGGAATCAGAGATATTTTCTATGCCTTCGTTAATATCTTTTTTAGTTTCTATAATTTTTTGAAGTAATAGATAGGGCACAAAAATTATATCTTTTGTTTGATTTATAAAATCATCGTAACCTACATAGTTTTTACTACCTTCATCAATAAACTTTTTGTAAAAATT
>NZ_JAKZIW010000032.1:0-26020 GCF_031143325.1 Enterococcus sp. FR204
AATATAAAAAAAAATCAAAATAACTGATTATTTACGTTTGAATAATGAGAATTATTCTATATATTCTCTATTTTGATAATAGTATTCTCATTTTCAAAATAAATAAGGGAGGTGTGACAAAATTCTTGTCACACCTCCTTTTTCCGAATAAACGGTGTTCCAGAAATAGCTTCTTCGAAAATAAGCTGAAATTTCACAAAAATTTGAGAAGCAATTTTCGTACATTCCTTCTTCTTTCTTGAAACTGACCACTTCTGTCACGCCCTCTCTTCTATCACTTTCCTTTTTTCACACGACTCCCGGTTTCTTTGATAAATCTCGATACTTTCAATTTTCTTGAATTTTTCATTTGAGGTACACATAGATACAGACGATTTCTTGCTCTAGTCATCGCAACATAAAATAGTCTTCGTTCTTCTTCTATCGTCGTCACTGGTTCTGCTTTTATTTCATTAAAGTCGATTACTTTCTTTTCTGTCGCTCCGTTATAAGGCAAACTTCCTTCGTTACAACCAATCAAAAAGACATTTCGGTAACTAAGACCTTTACTTTTGTGAATGCTCTGGATACATAGTGCATCAAGTTTTCCTTGTCTGTAAGCAATCAAGCGGGTTTTTAATTCTTTAGCTGTCGCTTGGGTTTCTTGCGATAAGGCTTGGAGTCTTCTGAAAGTAGCATGCTGCTTTACTTCTTCTCGTATCCATTCTTGATCACTCTGGTCGATTTCCTTAGCTATACGTGGCAGATGAAGATAGCTTTGAACAAGCGAATAGATTTCTTGATGCTGGTCTGTTTTACGCAACGCTTCCTCAAACTCTCGGATTTCTGCAGATTTCGATTTTAAATTGGGGCTTATCGACAAAATATAATCTGCAACGGCTATATTTTGATATTTAGGAGAAAAGTATTGATCGCATTCACTTTTTTTCAGGTAGCAGTCTGCCATCAGCTGCCGGAGCAATTGCTGGTAGGCCTGATTTTTCTTTTGCAGATTCAGTGCTGTTTGCCAATGAACAATTTTTTGATAGAAATGTTGGAAAGGCTTGATACCAAAGATACCTTCATATGGACTATCTGCTTCCAGTACAAAAGGAATATTCGTTTTCAGCAGAGATTGGACAAGCTGCTGCGTTTGTGAAGCTGATCGGTATAATATGATTGATTCCTTATATTTCCCATTTTTTTGAATAAATGTCTGAATTTGTTTGATTAGCCACTGACTTTCTGCTTTAGTATCAGAAAACAAATAGGCTTCCATAACGCCTGCTTCTTTTTGTGCTGGAATCATCGCCTTTGGTATCCGATCATTTTTATTATAGCTGATCAATCTATTTGCTCCTTGGACAATAGCTGCCCGAGAACGATAATTAGTTAATAAGAAAAGAGTTTTGGTAGGATATTCTTTTTCAAAGTTCTTGATGTATGCTGGCTCTGATCCTCTGAATCCATAGATACTCTGATCATCATCTCCAACAACAATCAACTTGATCCTGTTTTCCTTTGTCATCCGTTTCACGATTTCCCATTGAAGTGGATTAGTATCTTGAAATTCATCAATGAATAGATAATCATATTTTTGGCCGATATAATGCTGGATCTCCTCATTCTCCAAAGCGCTTTTCAGATTTTGGAGTACATCATTGAACTCTAGCAATTGCTGGCTTCTTTTTTGTTCTTGGAGTTCCGTGAGCAATCCATACAGTCGTTCTGATATCGGCTGTCGTGCATTCTTATCAATGGAATCATATTTTTCTTTAACTAACTGAACCATTTCTTCTACTGAAAGGTTCATATTCTGCCAATAGTCTAACCGAGAAGCAATCGTTTTTTCTCCATATTGATCAAATATATAAAGATTATATTTACGTATCAGCTGTTGCAAAACAGCATTCACTTTTTGTGCAGTATCCTTTGAAAAGTCTCCTTGTATTCCTTGCATTGCTACTTCAGGAAATTTTCGACAAATTTCATTGTATATCCTAAAAAAGATACTATGGAATGTTCCGATATGGACAGCGGTTTTTCTCTGGCTGAAATTATCTACTCGTTTTTTTAGTTCATTTGCAGCGTTCCTTGTAAAAGTGATCATTAGTATGCGTTCTTCGTCTACTTGTTTTTGCGTCATCAGATAAACAGCTTTTGCACAGATTGTTTGCGTTTTGCCGCTCCCAGCTCCTGCTATGATTCGAAGATGTTTCTTCATATCATATGTGATAGCTGCTTTTTGTTCTTGATTGAAGCGATTATAGGAACGTTTCTCCATCATTTTAAAGAAAGAGCTGTTTCCTTCACTTTCTTTTACTTGTACTTCTTCCTCAATAAGTCCGGGTGCTTCGCCATAAGCCGCTTCATAGGTAGCAATGATTTCTTCTTGTAGCCGAAAGACTTGTTGAAGCTTTTTATACTTGTTCTCCCAGCGTTTCAATTCTTTTTGTAATCGGAGAATTTCTTTTTCATTCAACTGATTGATTTCCTTCCCATCTTTCTTCTTTGAATTTGTTTATTTCAAGTTGGTTATTTAAAGTTTCGTTGTCTATTTTTTCTTTATACTAACAGACCTTTCTAAAAATGAAAATGGGAAGCGATACGATTTTAGTTTTCTGAAAATTTTTCCTTTTTTTCAATCGTTTATGCTAAGATAAGGAAGACAAAAATATTCATAAAAGGTGATGAAAAAAATGCAGACTTCCTTTCACGAGGGGCGTACAATAGGACTTTTGCTGACATTTATCGGAGGAGCCATGGACAGTTATACTTATATCCAATATGGTGCTTTTGCCTCTGCTCAAACTGGCAATATCATTCTATCGATCATCCAAGCATTTGACGGAGAATGGCTAAGTGTTGGTAAAAAAGTATTGTCTACCCTTTTCTTTTTCTTAGGGATTCTTCTAACAAAGTATCTAATTGATTATTTTAGAAAAAAAGGAAAACATTTCTGGCGCTTGTTTGTTCTATATTATGAAGCAGTGATTTTTTTCTTTGTTAGTTTGACACCCGTCCATGAGCATCCCGCATTAGTAACGATTTTGATTGCTTTTACTGCATCGATCCAGTGGGTAGCTTTTGATAAAATCAACGGGCGTGCCTACACTAATTTATTTACAACTGGAAATTTAAAAGGGGTAGCAACGAACTTATATGATTATTGTATTTCTAAAGAAAAAGCAGATTTTGATCGATTTTTCCACTATCTAAGTGTCGTTCTTGCCTTTATCGCAGGAGCTATTGTCCTTGTTTTCTGTCATCATCTGTTTGGCGCCCATTCGATTTTGATCGTTTCCATTTTATTTTTGATCATGGCCCTCACTCAGACATTTCATTTATGGCAATTTTATCATACGAATCGGTTCACTATTTGATCTCAATGAATCAAAAAAACTAAGCAAGATGCTGCTCACAGAGAAATATCTGCGAGTGAGCAATTTGCTTAGTTTTTATATTATTTAGTTGTAAAGATTCCCTTTGCTTTCGGGTTATTTGTAGTGTAGCGGATCGACTGGGCATCTGCCTCTTCTGTCATTTTCTTTGCCCGCATCTTGATTTCTTGTACGATTTGTTCTCCACATGCCGGATCGGCTACGAAATCATATTTGTCCCCATCGATCACTATTTTGGGACATATATCAAACTGTTCATACCACTCTTCGTATCGTCGATTGAGTTCTTTATAGTAGGAATAGAGTTCAGGATCTTATTCTAGCTGTTCATATTCCCGGCCTCTTTTTTTGATTCTCGCTAACATAGTTTCAAAGGATACACGAATATAAACCAGTAGATCTGGTTTCTTTTGTGGCGAAATTTCTTCTAACTCCTTCAGCATCGTTTCTAAAAGACCTTCATACTGCTTTACTTCTACTTCAGAAACACGCCCTAAATCTGCATTCAAATGAAACAGCATACTATCTTCGTAGATGGAGCGGTCTAGTACGTTGTCATCATGGCTGAAAGCATCTTTGATTGCCAAAAAGCGTTTGTTCAAAAAGAAAATCTGTAATAAAAAAGTATACTTTTCTGGATTAGAATAAAATAGCGGCAATACTTCATTATCTTCCACGTTCTCATAAAAAGGTTTTGTTTCTAAATCTTGGGCAAGCATTTCAGTCAGTGTGCTTTTCCCTGCACCGATCGTTCCTGCAACAATGATCACAATTATCGGCATCCTTCCTGTAATAAAATCTGTTCTTCATTTTACTACTTCATTTATAGAAATAAAAGCCTTGACTTTATCTGCTCCTTAAAAGCTACTTCTCTAAAAGTAGCCAAAAGTAACTCCTATTCATGAAAATAAAGGCTGTGACAAAAGTCTTGTCGCAGCCTTTTTTTCAAATAAACACTATTCTCCTGCCAACACCTCGGTCACAAGTGGCAATATTCATAAAACATGAAAAGCTGTTTTTTAACATTATTCCTTGTAACTCAGAGCTAAACGGGAGACTCACAACCTCTTTATGCTCTCAACATTTTATCTGTTTTTATTCTTCTATTGTACTTGATTTGCGTACAACTAACTGCCAGTGCAGATTATGAGCGGTATCATTGTCTTCTACTGCGCATTTCATGACACGTATCATCACACTATTTTCATAGATTTTTTCTATTTTTCCTTTTATTGGTGATTCAAATAAATCAGATTTAAATGCATATGTTTCGCCGACTTCAAACAATTGTTCATTTTCCATAAGAATCCCTCCATCACCTTTTATAAGGTCAGTAATTTTTTTAACATAAATCACTCGAAAAAGCACAAACTTGTCATAAAAAGTACTTTTCGTATCAAAACTGTCACTTTTTTTGGTAAGGTTCTTGGAAAACGAAGATTTTTTTAGGAAATCATGACGGTTTTGATGTCAAAACCACTTTTTATGAAACAAAAGACGTTTTTTATTTTTTTAGCATAAAATTTGTGGTGGAGGTACGTATGAGATGAAAGATAAAGTTGTGAACAAATTATTAGAAGCCTTATTCAGCGGAGACAAATCGGAAGAAGATATGGTGTATGTCCAAGTAAAATTTGCCTTAGAAGTTTTATTGAATAATCTTGGAAAACTAGCGGTTGTTCTAGTCTTTTCTCTGGTGACAGGCTCATGGGCGGAAACAGGAATCACCTTTCTTTCTTATATCTGCATCCGCAGATATGCTTATGGATTGCATTCCGACTCTGAATTCGTTTGTCTGCTGTGGACACTACTTTATTTATGGGGCGTTCCCTTGGTGATGAAACATCTGCAATTGACTATCTCCTTCCCAATGATGGTCTTTTTGTTAATCAGCTGCTTTTTGTTACTGCTTCGCTATGGATCAAGAGGTACAGCAATCAATCCCATTGAACCCGAGAAACGTCCCCCATTATTAAAGAAGGCGATCAGCATGTTTCTAATTTTTTCTCTCATTACTTTATTTTTCTCAGCTTCTTACTTTTCTACCTATTTGCTACTTGGGATTGTTTTAGAAATAGCTACGTTGCTTCCTATTACAAACTACTTGATGAATTTTGGAGGAATCTTTCATGAAAAAAACAATCATTAAACAATTAACTAACTTATCTGACTTTTTTGTATCTGGCTGCTGCTTTGGTATGAGTTCTGAATTCAAAATCCCTGAAAAATTAAAAAAATAATACGCTAATTGTGATATAATTTGGTAAAAATCAATGGGAGCTGTACTTTATGTTTTTATGGTCCATAGCGTTGCAATATTTGATTTACACAATTTGTATCTTATTGATTGACCATCACATCCGATACAAATATCTGTTTGCGGGAGTCATTCTGATTTCTTGTATTTTGATTGGATGGGTCTATTCGATTTTAGGGATTTTTACTGCTCTAATTGCTATAGGAATGCTGATGCTTACTTTTTTCTTCTTTTCGACTTCGCGTCAACAATTGGTTTATGCGCTTCCTTTTGGGTTATTGACGTCGCTTTTAGGAGATCACTTAACAAGCATCGGCGATTTTTTTGTTTTGAAATCTTCGGTTATTGAACCAGGAGATTCATTGCAGTATTTTCACATTGCCTTATCCGCTTTTTTATCTGCTTTATTAGCTTTTTGTTTTAAAAAATCGTTAGAGACTTGGTTTCACACTGTGGACCGCCGTATGATCGGTACGATCGGGACATTGATATTATTTACATACTATATCATTATTTTTTATACTCGTTTTTCTGGTGAAACACCTGATGTCTTAGCTTTGAATACGAGTTTTTTCATTCTATATCTGTGTGTTGGCCTGATCATCTTGGTTTATTATTGGAAAATCTCTAATAAGAAATTAGCTGATCAGTTATTAGAGCAACAAGTCAGGATGCAACAGGATTATATCAAAGATCTAGAAAAAAACTATCAAGACTTGAGAGAATTCAAACATGATTACCAAAATCTGCTTTTTTCTCTTCACAGCTATATTTCAGAAGGCGACTTAGAAGGATTACGGTCTTATTATGATCAAACGATATTACCTACACGCCAGATGATGAACCTTTTTCCGGCCAATCTAAGTATGTTGGATAATATGAAAGTTCCTGAGATCCGTAGTTTACTGTCATTAAAACTCATGATGGCACAGGAAAAAGGGTTGATCGTCCAGCTTCATTTTCCTGAGCCAATCGAACTGGATACGAAACATACGGTAAACCTTGTACGTATGCTTGGTATTATCTTGGACAATGCGATTGAAGGAGCTAGTGCTGCAAAGAAGAAAAAAATCGAATTGACCATACTCAAGAAGAATCATTCCGTGATGATTCGTGTGATCAATACAACAACAAATACATTACCGTTAAACCAGTTGAAACAAAAAGGGTTCTCAACAAAAACAAATCCAAAAAACGAAGGCCTTGGCTTGTTTATCTTGGATGAATTGACAAAGACCAATCCTTATCTTTTCCTTGAAACATCAATTGAAAACCAGCGTTTTTCTCAAACGATTTATATACAAATAAAATAAAGGAGTAATGATATGATTCCCATTTATATTTGTGAAGACGATCCAAAACAATTAGAAGTTTTATCAACGGTGATCAAAAATAGAATCATGATTGAAAACTTAGACAGTTATGTCCATATTTCTACCTCTGATCCGGAAGAACTTCTCAATGCAGCCAAGATCAGAACTTCTTCTTTTGGTATTTACTTTTTAGATATCGAACTAGAAGACAGTGAAATGGATGGTGTAGCTATCGGTAAATTGATCCGTGAATTAGATCCTTTAGGAAAAATAATCTATGTGACTTCCCATACGGAAATGTCGATGAAAATCTTAAAAAGCAACATCGAACCGACTGATTATATCGTCAAAGAAGATCTTTATGATTTAAAAGAAAATGTCGAGCATATCCTGAGCAAAATTTTCGAAGATTTTCAAATGTCCCAAATCCAAAAAGATATCTTCAAAATAGAGTTTAATGATGAGATCAAATTTTTACCGATCAAAGACATCCAATATTTTTCTACTTCGCTAGGAGCACCACATAAACTGGAAGTCCATTTGACTCATGCCCAATTACAATTCTATGAGAAGATCAAAGAAATCGAGAAAATGCATCGGAATTTTATCCGTTGTCATAAATCCTATGTTATCAATACACAAAATGTGCGGTCGATTAATAAAAAAACCAGAGAAGTCACGTTGGCAAACGGCGAGACCATCCCAGCCTCTATCCGTGGATTAAAGAAATTGATTTCATAAAAAGAACCGAATAGTTTGGACCGACTAAATGACCAGCCGATCCAAACCCTTCGGTTCTTTTTTGCCTATCAGTGCAAAAGCATTTCCTGTGCAATTTCACGTCCATCCATTGTATCTGGATAAAATGTTGGCCAATTCTCCATTTCTTTCAGCAATGCTTCTTGACTTTCATTTCCTGCATATAAATGAAAATGTTCGGAGTCAGCCGGTGCAATCGTGTGATCACTGAATTGAATATATCTAAAAGCGCCACTTTCCTTATCTTCTGCTTCGAATAGATACCTTACGCCACGGTTTCCTGCCTCGTAGGTCAAGATTTCTTTCCCTACATAACGATAATTTGAACGTTTCGTTGTTCCATCCTTAAACGTAAATGCCATCTCTTTCTCACTGATCTTGATTGAAGCAATATCTGTTTGATAGCCCTTCGTATAATATTCTTTATATTCTTGTGCTGTCTTATCCTGATTCAATTTTTCTTTATATTCAAAAACAGGATCAAAAGTCCCATCTTCTACATACGTATCTACTGTTTGCCAAGTTCCTGCCCAATCTGAAAGAGAGCGATCTTGTACATCCTCGTCTTCAAAATAACCGTTGTAGACGCTCTTTTCTTTTTTGGGGGTCAAAGTATCTTCTAGCGGGTTTTCTGTCTCTGTCGTTTTTTTCAACGCTTCGAGGTTTGCTTCCATGATAGAAAGATAGTTTTCTCCATTTTCTATTTGTTCATTCGTCAATCCTTCCAAAGGATTCAATACTTCTAAAGATACACCTGCTTCGTTTGCTAACGTTCTGGCAATACTATCTTTGGCGTTTTCTTCAAAATAAATATAGTTGATTCCATGTTCTTTAACAAAGTGTTTCAGTTCAGCAATTCTCGCCGCAGACGGTTCTTCACTAGAAGAAAGACCAGCAATCGATACTTGATTCAATCCATATTCTAACGCTAGATAGTTGAATGCAGCATGTTGCGTGACAAAAGATCTTTGTTTTGCTTGCTTAAAGGTTTCTTGATAAAGCTGATGGAGTGATTGAAGTTTCTCGGTATAGGCTGCTGCATTTTTTGTCCATACTTCCTGTTTTTCTGGGTAAGCTTCAATCAGCTGATCACGTATGTTTGCTACCTGCTTGATTGCTAAACTTGGAGCTAGCCATACATGTGGGTCTAGCTCATGTGTATGGCCTTCTTCCCCGTGTTCATGGTCATGATCATGTCCTTCTTCACTTCCCGGAAGTAAAAGCATACCTTCTGTCGCTTTTATCGTATGGACATTGCCTTCTTGTAATGTTTTTTGGATTGCGGGGACCCATGTTTCCATGTTTTCATCATTATAAACAAAGATATCTGTATCTTGGATCTTTGCCATGTCTTTAGCAGAAGGTTCATAATCGTGGGAATCAGTCCCTGCTGGAATCAATAACTCTACTTCTCCTTCATCCCCGACGATTGCTTTTGTAAAATCATACATGGGATAAAAGGTCGTCATCACGCTCAATTTTTCTTTACTGTCCTCGGCTTTCCCACTTGCCCCGCAAGCAGTTAACATACCTGCTAAAACCAGCATGGCCAATATACCTATCAATCGTTTCATTTATGACACTCCTCTTCTCATCTTCTTTCATTTGAATGTTCCGATTCGCTTTTCACAAATCGTAATAGTTACGTTTTAGCAACAGGATTTAATTTATCATATGGTTAAAAGAACTGTCAAGCGTTTTCTTATTTTAATTGATGAGAAAGTTTATATGAATGATTGACGATATTTTTGCAATCAACCTCTATCATTTTCCTTTTATACCCGCTTTTGTCTATAATGAAGTTATAAATAAAGGAGGAAAAAGAGTGAAAAAAGAAACAGATACAACGAATCGTTTGATCCGCTTTTTAGGAGGAAAAACCTCTTACTATGTTTTAGGAATAGTTATCTTACTTGCGCTGATCATTTATTTTTTCCATCAGATCTCGTTTATATTCAAGCCTGTCGGAATCATTATCGCTACTATCTTGCCCCCATTATTGTTTGCACTGATCTTGTATTATCTTTTGGAACCAGTCATCAAACGTTTGAGCAAGCACCTTTCGAGGAACTTGTCAGTCATTATCGTTTATGTGATTATTTTATTTTTATTGGGGCTTGGAAGCGTATGGCTTGTTCCTTTTCTTAAAGAACAGGCAAAGACATTGATCAGTAGTTTGCCAGATTTGTTTCAAGATTTTCAAGAGAGTCTCCGACAATTTTTGGAGAAAACACCTTTTGCCGATTCATTTAATCAATTTTTCGCTTCTATTGACGACGTGACGTCTGATATAGCTGGATTTATTGGAAATTATTGGGAAAGTGGCGCACAACGGATCAGCAACATTTTTTCAACTGTTACAGCTATTTTTATTACTTTATTTACTGGTCCAATTGTCGCTTTTTTCCTTTTGAGAGATCCTCAAAAATTTTATCAGTCAGTTTTAGCGATTGTCCCACCAGCATTTCGTACAGATTTTAAAAATTTGACAAAGATTGCTAATCAACAATTGGGTTCATTTCTAAAGGGGCAAATCATTGCTTCATTTATCCTTGGAGCAGTCTACTGGGTTTGTTTCTTACTGATCGGATTAGAATTTGCTAGTGTTTTAGCTATTTCTGCTGGGTTGTTATGTATCATTCCATATATTGGGCCGTTTATCGCCTTCTTTCCAGGTTTGATCATTGCATTCCAAGACTCTACTTTTATGGCTGTCAAATTTGTCATTGTCTGGTTTGCCGTACAACTTCTCCACGGTGACTTGGTGATTCCTCGAGTAATGGGTGATCGTTTACAGATCCATCCGATTACGATCTTAATCGTTTTACTTGTCATGGGTGATCTAATGGGAATTGTGGGCGTTATTTTTGGTATTCCTATCTATACGTTAGTCAAATTACTCGTTACTTTTATTTTCCGTAAATTCAAACAACGCTACAATAAATTTTATGGCGATAAAGGAGAGTATGAAAACTCTTCATTTTCTGAAGAAGATTATTTTAAATAAAACACAAAACGTCGATCTTACGAGAATAGCTCGTAGGAACGACGTTTTGTGTTTTTGTTTTAATTTTTCAGCAAAGCAATTGCCTGGTATGGTTTTAGCTCCAGACTTTGATGAAGAACAGTATCGGAATAATTATCGATAAGAATATTGGCTTCTGTGAATCCTTCTGGGATGGCGATCCTTGTATCTTTATCATAGAAATTTGTTAATACAAGCAGCTGCTGTCCTTCAAATTGGCGAAGAAAGCCATAAACTTCCGGATGATTTGCTTCATAAGCATGATAATCTCCTTGTGCAACGATTGGATATGTTTTTCTCAGCCGAATCAATTGCTTGTAATAGGACAAAATAGAATCTTCAGAAGATAGTTCTTTTTCTACATTAATCTCTTCTAGCTTGCCTCCAACTTTTAACCAAGGTTTCCCTGTAGTAAATCCTGCTTGTTCTGTGTCTGACCATTGCATGGGTGTTCGAGAGTTATCGCGAGATTTTGCTTTGATCCGACGAAACGCTTCTTTTTCTGTGAATCCTTGTTCAAGGAGTAACTTATAAGCATTCAAACTTTCTACGTCAATATAGTCGGAAATCGATGAATAGTCTGGGTCGATCATGCCGATTTCTTCTCCCATATAAATATAGGGCGTCCCACGGTTCAAATGGATCATGGTTGCTAGCATCTCTGCTCCTTGTTTTCGATACTGATCGATAGCTACAAATCGATTGAGCGCACGTGGCTGATCATGATTATTAAAAAATAGAGCATTCCAGCCGTTACCCTCACTCATCTTTTCTCCCCATGTATGAAATAGTCGCTTTAATTCTGCAAAATCAAATGGAGGAGTAGACCATTTATTCCCATTTTCATAATCGACTTTCAAATGATGGAAATTAAAGACCATTGATAATTCTTCTCTACTAGGTTCTGTATACAAGATACAATTTTCGATCGTCGTAGAGCTCATTTCACCGACTGTGATGATAGTGGAATCCGTCCCAAACGTTGCTTGGTTCAATTCTTTTAGATACGTATGGGTGATTGGTTTGTCCGTATATTCAGGTTTGCCATCATTTTCTTTATTATTTTTCAATTGTTCGTCTTTACCGATAACATTGATAACATCGAAACGGAATCCTTTTACCCCTTTTTCCATCCAAAAACGAACAACTTTGAATAGTTCCTCTCTTACTGCTTGGTTCCGCCAGTTCAAGTCAGCTTGTGTCCGATCATATAAGTGCAAATAATATTTCCCCGTATCTCCAAATGGCGACCAAGCACTTCCACCAAATTTTGATACCCAATCCGTTGGCTCTTCTCTTAAAATGAAGAAGTCCTGATAATGCTGGTCCCCTGCTAGTGCTTTTTTGAACCATTCATGTTCTGTCGAAACGTGATTCAGCACCATATCGAGCATGATTTCTATCCGGTATTTCTTTGCTTCGGCTATTAGCTGTTCGAATTCCTCCATCGTACCAAAGATAGGATCGATGGCTGTGTAATCAGAGATATCATAACCGTTGTCTTTTTGAGGGCTTGGATAAATAGGGTTTAGCCAAATCATGTCGATGCCTAGATCATTCAGATACGGGAGTTTTTCTTTGATTCCTTTTAAATCTCCAATTCCATCACCATTGCTGTCTTTGTAAGATTTGGGATAGATTTGGTAAATGACTTTGTCTTTAAATGTCATGGATATTTACCTCCATTCAACTGATTTATTACCTACCACAACTTATATATACAAGTTATCATTTATTATTATAACTGAACCGAAAGCGTTTGTAAAATTTATCTTTATACATTCTAAGAGGTCTGTTGCCCAATAAAAAACAAGAGATCAGACATGTATTTGTCTATCCTCTTGTTTAAAATAGCAAAATATTCTTGTTTCTTCTATAAATGGTGTTCAAAAGCTTTTATCTACGGCAATCAGTCTTCTCAAATGTAAAACATGAGGAGCTAATTTTATTTGAGTATTCTTTTTGCTCGATGCAGGACAGCTTTTTCACAACCTCTGATTCACGGTGTTCCAAAAGTAGCTTCTTCGGAAATAAGCCGAAATTTTACAAAAATTTGAGAAGCAATTTCCGTAAATTCCTTCTTATTTCTTGAAGCTGACCACTTCTGTCACAACCTCTTTCTTAAACGGTGTTCAATCAGCTGTCCTTCGGTATTAGCTCAAAAAACGGCAAAATATGAGAAACTATTTTGCCGTTTGTTTCTCTAATACTCAGGTCAAACCGCTGATTTCACAACATCTGTTTTTATTCATTCGATTTCAACGCATCAATCATATCGATATGCTTTAATTTGAAATGGGTAACAATCATCACAATAACCGTAAATACGATAGTTAATCCTGCTGATAAGACATAAGCCCACCATGTGATCACTAATGGAAAGATGACATTCTCCATAGACGCTTGTTGCAAGATGAAGTCAGTCAATATATATCCTACACCAAATCCTCCGATGATTCCTAAAAGAGTAAAGATGATATTTTCTCGAACAATGTACATCGTGACTTCTTTATCAAAAAATCCAAGGACTTTTATTGTAGATAATTCGCGTACACGCTCGGAAATATTGATATTAGTTAGATTATACAAGACGATAAAAGCCAGCAGTCCTGATAATACGACAAAGATTAAGACAACCGAGTCTAAGTTCGCCATTGATTCTTCTTGCGTTTCGATTTGTTTGGACATGAAAGACGTATTTGTCACAGCGTCTGTGGCAAGCAGTTTCTCGGAAAGCATTTCTTCTTCTTTTGTTGTCATCTTATCTGTACGCAGCAAAAATGCATTATCCATCATCGATTGATCAGTAACTGAAGCATAATATTCAGGGGACATATAAATAAAGCTACCTAGATAGTTTTTCACGATTTCTTTTACTTCGACTTTCCATTCTTTTTGATCTTCATCATAAAGCGAAATATGATCTCCTGTAGATAAGTCAAATAGTTCTGCTGCTTTTTGCGTAATAGCGATTCCTGTTTTAGGCAAGGAGCGTGGGTTCTCTTCAAGATCAGTTAAATGGATAAAACGATCCAAATCAGCTGTTTTACTTGGTACGATCACTGTCAGACTTTGCGAAGCATGTCCTTTTTTTCTCAATTCTACGGTTTGAGTATGAATAGCTAGGATCTCATTTACTTTTTCTTGCTTCTGCAGCATATCCGCTGCTTTTTGACGACTATCTTCCGTGGATGAATCCAATGTAACGATTGCTTGATAGTCAATGATCGGTCCAAATTGTTTGGCTGAAACAGAACTTAGAGAATCTTTCAATCCCACGCCTGCAACCATCAGCCCGGCACATCCAGCAATTCCGATAATCGCCATAAGCATTCTTGACTTATATCGGAAGAGATTTCGGTAACTGATTTTTTGATTAAAGCTAAGGCGTGACCACAGCGGAGTGATGTATTCAAGAAAAATGCGTTTCCCTGGCTTCGGTGCTTTCGGTTGAAGCAATGCAGCAGGCCGTTCTCTTAAATCTTTGAATAAAACGATCATTGCAGCGCCAAATGCGGCAATGAAGAATGCGGCAGCTGCTTGTAAAATCGGCGGCCAGTCATAAAAAATAAGCGCACTCCCAATATCATACCGCTCGTTAGACAGCTCAAAAATGATCCTTGGCAAAAGATTCGTTCCTAATATCGTTCCTAAAACAATGCCTATCCCTGAGGCTAGACTTGCATAGATTGCATATTTTTTTGCGATTTCAACTTTCGTATAACCTAACGCCTTTAATGTCCCGATTTCCCTGCGGTTTTCTTCTACCATACGTGTCATTGTCGTAAAGGTGATCAATGCGGCAATAAAGAAAAAGAAAACAGGAAAAACATTGGCAATCGCAGCGATACGATCAGACAGATCACCAAATTCTTGAAAACCGACATTTTCTGAACGTTCATTGTATAGGTATGATGGTTTAGTTAAATTTTCAATTTTTTCTGCATTTCGATTCAATTCTTCCTCTGCAGAGGCCAGTTCACGTTCTTTCTCAACTAATTGCCTTTCTTGTTCAGCAAGTTGAGCTTCTTGTTGAGATAATGTTTGAACAGCAATTGTTCGTTGCGCTTCAGGAAGCTGCTGGATAGTTGCTGACTGTTGCGCTAACTGTTTTTTAGCATCTTCTAACCGTGTTCTTGCTTGCGTTGTTTGTGCTTTGCCATCCGCTATTTTTTGCTGTGCCGGTTCTAATTCTTCGTTGGCCGATTTTTTCAGCTCTTCTAAGCGTTCTTCAGGGCGATCTTGTAAATACTTTTCTACCTTTTCTTGATTTTGCTCCATTTTATCTTTGTAAGCTTTGCTGTACGTATTCAAATTCTTTACGTTTGTAAAATCAAGATATAAGACAGAATAAATATCTGTTTTAAAAACGGATTCAGGTAAATAGACAAAATAATCGACGCTACCATTTCCGACGTTCGCGTATCCTCTCTCCAAATTGTTGATGAACAATGGAGAACGGACAAAGCCCGTGATGGTATACTCTTTTTCTTTCAATTCATCTGAATCAATCTGATAAATATCACCGATTTTATACCCTTCATCTTCCGCTTTTTCATCCAATACAAGCTGGTTTGGTTTTTCCGGGAGTTTTCCATCAGTTAATTGTAGCTTGTTCTGCTTGTTATTTTTGTTATAAGAAAATATTTGAATCACTTCGTTTTTGCCAGTATTGGAATAATAGATCTGTTTTCCTGTTTCTACTTTTGCATCTGGGATCTTTTCTGCTTGAGCAATATCTTTTTGTGTCAAGCCACCAGTAGAAACGATTTGCAAATCAGAAAGTCCTGCTGTACCAACATAGTGATCCATCGTTTTTTGCATGACAGGTCCAGCAGTTTTGACACCTACAAATAAAAGTGTTCCTAGCATGACAATAAGGATGATTGCAATGAATCGTCCTTTAGATTGCCGAATTTCGCGAAAACCTGCTTTAAGATATGTTCTTGTTTTCATAAAATCCCCCTACCATACAATCTCATCAATGGATGAAGGATGATCATTTAATTCAACAGACCTTACTTTAGCATCATTAATGTGAATGACTCTATCAGCGATGGGCGCTAAAGCAGAATTATGTGTAATGATCAAAACGGTATTGCCGTGTTGTCTGCTAGCGTTTTGCAATAATTTCAATACTTGCTTGCCCGTTTCAAAATCCAGCGCGCCTGTCGGTTCATCACATAAAAGAAGTTTGGGATTTTTAGCTAGTGCACGAGCAATTGAAACCCTCTGCTGTTCGCCTCCTGATAATTGGGACGGAAAGTTATTCAATCGATGAGCTAGGCCCACTTGCCTCAATACCTCTACAGGATCAAGCGCATCAGGAGAAACTTCCGTTGCCAATTCCACATTTTCTTTTGCTGTTAGATTAGGAACGAGATTGTAGAATTGGAAAACGAACCCTACATCTGTTCGTCGGTAAGCAGTAAGCTGTTTATCTGAAAATTGCGCAATATCTGTGTCATCAATAATGATCTGACCTTCATCAGGTGTATCCATCCCACCTAAAATATTAAGAATCGTTGACTTTCCTGCTCCACTTGGACCAAGTATAATCACTAATTCGCCTTTTTCAATTGAAAAAGAAATATCGTCATTTGCTGTAATGGTCGTTTCTCCCATTTTGTATCGTTTGTATTCATTTTTTACTTCGACATACTTCACTCTGATTCCTCCATTTTCACGATATTTCTCGCTATATCTATGCATCGAATGCGTTTTCTCACACTTATTTATTTTACCACTGAATTTCTCTAGACTAAAGAAAGGAATCCTTTATTTAGTTGACAAATAAACGATTTATGATTTACTTACATAAAAAACATTGTTATTTGAAAGAAGGAACATCATGAATGATTTAAAGGAAAATATGATTTTTGATTTATCAAAAACTGCTTTTGTCGCGATCGACATGCAAAAAGGGATCGTAAATAACGGTACACTCTCTCCACACACTGCAGCATCTATTCTGACAAACAATGATTTGTTAGTAAGAACATTGAAACGTACCGCTGCCTTGAAAGTTTTAGTGAACGTAGACATCTCCACTTTCCCTTATTTGAGTCAACAAACTGATATGGGTGGAATGACTGCTTCTGTACCTCCAGAATTCACTGACTTGTTGTTGAAGGATTCCTTGAAAGATACAGATAATATGTTGACTATCACAAAATACAATCCAAGTGCCTTTTTTGGTACTTCTCTTGATCTTCAACTTCGCCGGCGTGGAATCGAAACTATCATTTTAAGCGGTGTAGCGACAACAAACGGTGTATATGCTACTGCATTAGATGCCTTTCAACATGGGTATCATGTCGTACTTGCTGAAGATGCTTGCAGTGATCGTGACAAAGAATCCCATCAATTGTTCATAAAAAAGATATTTCCGAAAACTGCACGAGTACGCTCAACGAAACAAATAATCGAAGCTATCCAACAAAGCAAATAAGTACTGGCACACGTGATTTTCATTTACTTCTTTTTGATTTCATGGGAAAATAACCACAGGATTTAGATAGGAGTATGAACATGGTGAAAAAAAAGATCACAATCAAAGAAGTCGCTAAACTTTCCGGCGTTTCAATCACAACTGTCTCCTTGATATTAAATGGAAATACGGAGAAATTCAGTCCGAAAACTGTTCAGAAAGTTTTAGCTGCCAAAGAAGAATTAGGCTATCAGCCTGACTATTTTGCTAGACAAATGATTACCAAGGAAACGAAAACAATTGGTGTACTCGTTCCTGATATCACGAATCCATTCTTCAGTACACTGATGCGAGGAATTGAGGATATCTTGTATAAGCAGAATTTCGTCACGATATTATGTAATGCTGATTCTGATCATCAAAAAGAAATCGAATATCTAGCCGAGCTCACACGTCGAGGTGTGGATGGATTCATTATCGCGACTTCTGCTGTCTCTACAGATGCAATCAACGAAAATTTGAAAAAACAAGGCCGGCCCTTCATTGTTTTGGATCAGAAAAAATCTGAAGGATTTAGTGATGCCGTACGAACAGACGATTTTCGCGGTGGTTACCTAGCGGGCATGCACTTGCTTAGTCTAGGACATCAAACGATCGCCCTTGTCTATCCTGAAAATCCACCGGAAAATGTCCACGCTCGGATTGAGGGGTTTAAATCTGCTCTTGATGTTTACCAAATCCCTCACGACCAACTGATCCTCTTACCTACACAGTTCTCAAAACAAGGTGGCTACCAGATCACAGCAAAACTTCTTGATTCTGCTGCAACTGGTGTGTTTGCTTTAAATGATGAATTAGCTTTTGGATTATATCGCGGATTAGAGGAAGCTGGAAAAAGCATCCCTGAAGACTACAGCATTATTGGCTATGATAATATAGATATGTGCGAGTATATCAAGCCGAAACTGACAACGATCGCACAACCAATCTTCGAATTGGGACAAACATCTGCCAAGTTATTGTTAGATCGGATCCAATTCCCAGAAAAAGAATGGGAAGAAAAAAGATTACCTGTACGATTAGAAAAAAGATTTTCAACTGCACCCTTGAAATAGCTTTCAAGGTGTGCTATATTTTTATCGAGCTATTAAAACGTTTTACTAAAACGTTTTAAAAAATAATTTTTCCCATCAAAATAAATGAGATAGTTGGAGGTTTGTAAAATGAACGCGGTTACAGTAATTGGAAGTATTAATATGGACACTACCCTTCGTTTAACCAACATGCCCAAGCCAGGCGAAACGATGCATGCGCATGAGATTTTTCACGCTGGCGGAGGTAAAGGCGCCAACCAAGCAGTGGCAGCCAAACGTTCAGGCGCAGGGACATCTTTTATTGGAGGCGTTGGGGCTGACAGCGAAGGACAACAGTTATTAGATCTACTGACAAAAGAAAACATCGATACATCTGGGATAGCTGAAATCCAAGGCGCCACAACCGGACAAGCAATGATTATGGTAGACGCAGCAGGAGAAAATAGTATCTTGATCCATGCAGGGGCAAATAATGCTTTCCATGAACAAGAAGTCCTAAAAAACAAGCAACTGATTACAAACAGTGACTTTATTATTGCTCAGTTTGAAAGTAGCTTAGATGCGACGATCCTAGCTTTTTCTATTGCAAAAGACGCAGGAAAAACAACGATCCTGAATCCTGCACCAGCTCGTGAAACGATCCCTACTGAACTACTTGAAAAGACAGATATCATTATACCAAATGAAACAGAAACAGAAATCATTACAGGAATCAGAGTGACAGATCATAACAGTTTGGTCGCAGCAGCCGAAAAACTCCATGAATTAGGTATTGGAACAGTAATCATTACACTAGGCAGTGCCGGCGCTTTCTATCATACAGAAAAAGAACACGGTATCATCCCTGCTTTTAAAGTGGATGCCGTTGACACAACAGCCGCAGGTGATACATTTATTGGCGCATTAAGCAGCACACTTCAGCCAGACCTTAGTAACTTGAAAGAAGCGATCCTTTATGGAAATCTAGCCTCTTCTGTTGCTGTGCAGTCTTATGGTGCGCAACCTTCTATCCCTTACCGCGAAGCTTTAGAACAATCAGCAGTCTAAAATTAACAATGAGAGGAAGAAACAAACATGAAAAAAGGAAAAGTAATCAATTCAGATATTTCACGAGTAATCGCACAAATGGGGCACTTTGATAAATTAAGTATCGGGGATGCAGGCATGCCTGTCCCCTTTGGTACTGAAAAAATAGATTTGGCTGTCTCAAACGGTCTTCCAAGCTTTTTATCTGTTTTAGAAAACGTTTTAGAAGAACTCGAGGTACAATCGATTGAATTGGCGGAAGAAATAAAGACAATGAACCCGGAAATATTGGAAAAAATCAAATTATTGTTACCAGATACACCGATTAGCTTTATCCCACATGAAGAAATGAAAAAAGAGTTGAATAACTGTCATGCATTTATTCGTACAGGCGAAATGACACCTTACGCCAATATTATATTAGTGAGTGGAGTGGTCTTCTAATGGAAACGACAATGAATCCTGAACAGATGGTACTGTCCGAGCAGATTCATATGCTGATTGAACAGTTGGGAGGAAAAGACAATATTGATTCTGTCCTTCCATGTGCGACTCGGCTTCGTATCAAATTGAAAAAACAGCCAGTAGCCAATGCAGAAAAATTAAAACAGCAAATCCCTTCCATTAAGTATTTCATTTTACTCGATAGATATGCAGAAATAATCATGGATCAGGGATTGGCTCCTGCTTACAAGGAATTGACGCGTCAAATCGATCATTCAGCTCCGAAAGAAAAGCTAAATCCGATCGAAAAACTATTTGGTTTGATATCGGAAATCTTTACGCCGATCATTCCGCTGTTTGCCGGTTCTGGTATATTAAAAGGTCTGGTTGTTTTAGCGACTACGATTGGCTGGCTTAGTGAAACAAGCGGAACTTATCATATTTTGTCTGCTGCGTCGAATGCCGTCTTTTATTTTCTGCCAATCTTTCTTGCTTTTTCTGCTGCCAAAACGTTTAAAGTGAATGGATATATTGCGGCTGTCATTGCTGCAGCACTGATTGAACCGAATCTGACCTCTTTACTTTCAGACAGTGGCAAAGCAGCTACTGATTTTCTGGGGATTCCTGTAGTACTGATGCAGTATACGTCTACTGTCATGCCGGCGATTTTAGGTATTTTCTTTTATTCTTTTGTTGAAAAATTCCTCAAAAAATATATTCGCGAAAATATGCAATTAGTATTTGTACCTTTACTTTCATTAGTTATCACGGTTCCTTTGACGTTAATGGTATTCGGGCCTGCGGGTGTTTACCTTGGCGAAGGTTTAGCTGCCGCAATTACTTGGATGATGGATATTAACGGACCGATCAGTGGCGCAATCATCGCTGGTGGTTGGAATATTTTGGTAATATTTGGTATCCAATGGGCTGTAAACCCTGTCATGATCAGTAATATCTCTGCTTATGGGTTCGACCGAATCGTTCCGTTGACAGGAGCAGCCAATTTTGGAATGGCTGGTGCAGCTTTAGGTGTATTTCTGCGAAGTAAACGTTCAAAAACCCGTTCGATCTCCGGTTCTGCTTTTGCTTCGATTTTACTTGCGGGAGTGACCGAACCAACTGTTTACGGAATTGCGATCCCATTGAAAAAACCATTTGTTGCTGCTTGCATTGGTGCAGCTGTTGGTGGAGCTGTAATGGGATTTGCCCAAGTGAAAGCGATCGCTTTTGTATTTGGTAGTCTGACCACATTGCCTGCATTCATTTCCGGTACTTTTTTCTGGTACTTAGTAGGACTGGCTGTTAGTCTAGTCGTAGCAATGATCACTACTCTTGTTAGCGGGTTTGATGAAGACCTAATGTCTTATGAATAGTTAATGAAGAAGACTGAAGTATGAGATGTTTATCACATATTTCAGTCTTTTTCTTTTTAGGATCATTATTTTTATAAATTTTTGTGATACTTTCCAAACTTTGGTATAATTTACATATGCATAACCATTTTTATCCCCACTTGTTTATCCCCAAACAAAGGTGGTCTATGCAATAAAATGAACGTCAAAGAAAAACGAATGAATGCTCGTTGCTTATTTACAAATTGTTTTATTTAGAATACACAGACAGATTTATGAAAAGAAAAAGCTTTTCGACACGATTATCTGTTCCAAAAAATGTCTAATGAATGCTGAATAAGACAGAAAATCAATGAAAGGAAAAGGACTAGTTTATTATGAAAAATAAAAAAACGATACGTTTGCTAGCTGCTACTTGGCTGATTGCTCCGTCTGTTTTGTCGACCAATACCGTATTTGCCGTAGATAATCAAACAGCTGGTCAAACAGTCACAACAGATACGACTACATCCAGCTCAGCTACTAGTGAAACAACGGATTCTTTTACAGAAGACCCAACTGGAACAACTAACTCAACAACAGGATCGACCGAGCCAACTGAAATTGATCCGGCTGATCCATCAGAAAATGAAAAGCCAGCCGAGACATATTCCCTTACAATTGCTCCTTCTTTGATTGGTAAGATCCAACTGACTGCTTCGACAGCGGATTCCCCTGAACAGCAACCTTTGGATATTACGGAAAGTGGAACGGTAGAAGGTTTATCAGCGGAAACGAAGGTAACTTACACTATTACGCCAGCTGAAGGTGAACAAATTGCTTCAGTCGCTGTTAATGGTGCCAAAGAAGTAAATTATGATGCAAAGACCTTTACAGTAGGTACGAACAATTTATCTATTACTGCAGAATTTGAACCTGTACCGGATACTTCAACAGAGAAACCAACTGATCCTAGTGAAGAAGTCCCTAGTACACCAGATCCGGAAACGCCAAACAAACCAGATGTGGGTAATAACAACAATAACAACAATAATAATGGTTCAAATAATTCAAACAATAATAACAATAATTCGAACAACGGGAATTCTTCGAATCAAACAAACCCATCTGGATCGAATAACAATGGAAATACTCAGAGAGAACCAAACCATCCAAACAATGGTTCATCGAATGGCGGAACGAACAATGCTTCATCTCGTCCAAATACAGCAAATCAAAGCGGTATAGAGAATCCATCTTCTGCTTCTTCTGATTTTGTTGTAAAATCACCAATTGATGCTGTATTGCCTACAAATACAACGAATGTCCAACAAGCAATCGTTCGAGAAGCATTCGAGCATCTTGGAAAACCATATGTATGGGGAGCAAAAGGTCCAAATACTTTTGACTGTTCTGGTTTGATTTATTACGTATATATGAAAGCAACCGGTCATTATATCGGTGGCTGGACAGGCGAACAGCAATATGCAGGTACGCAGATTCCAGTAAGTCAGGCCCAACCTGGCGATCTCGTCTTCTGGGGACCTTCTTCCGGTGTTACTCACCATGTAGGTATCTATATTGGGAACGGACAATTTATCCATGCGCCCCAACCAGGAGATAAAGTTCGAGTAACTTCTATTTCAGATTTCACGCCTGATTTTGCTGTCCGAGTAAACTTAGCAGGTTTACCTGCTGCTTCAGGCTCGCTAACTGGTTCATCTATTTTAGATGGATTAGATGGCTCGTTCCATTTCAGTCAAAACCAAACAACTGATCAGTTCTTGAAAAAGATTGCAGATGATGCACAGGAAATCGGGCAAAAAGAAGGAATCTACGCATCAGTCATGATGGCTCAAGCTATCCTTGAAAGTGGATCTGGAAACAGCTTATTATCAAGCGAACCAAATCATAACCTTTTTGGTATCAAAGGATCATATAATGGAAGCAGCGTGACCTTCAATACACTTGAACAAGATAGTTCCGGACAAAGCTACCAAATCCGCGCACAATTCCGTAAATATCCTTCTTACAAGGAAAGTTTGGAAGACTATGCCGACTTGATCAAAAATGGACTGACTGGCAATCCTGATTTCTACAAACCAACTTGGAAGTCGGAAACAAAAGACTACAAAGAAGCAACCAAATATTTGGAAGGAAGTTATGCTACAGATCGCCAATATTCACAAAAATTGAACGCGATCATCGAAGCGTACGACCTGACAAAATATGATGAACCGAAAAAAGAAGCAGCAACAACTGAAGAAGCAAACGCTGAAATCCTCAATATGTCTAAGCGATTCGATGTGCCAATCAAATGGACAACAGATGGCGTGCCAATCACAGGATTAGAATTTTCAACGATAAAACGCGTCAACAACGCTTCTTCCATCTTCCGTGTCGCTTCAATCTGGGATTTGTGGAACAATTTTACGGCAAGACAGATGCCAGAAACAACTACTCGTACAGTTAAAGCTGCAACTGTTCCTGTACTAACCTTGTTAAGTTTAGACAAATCATTCTGGCTTGATCTGCCTTTAAAGAAATAGAATAAATTAAAAAGGGGATGTGACACTGTCACACTCCCTTTTTAATTTATTCTATTTCTTTATATTTATTTTGTATTCCGTTACAAACTCGCGTACTTGGTTAGGTTCCAGAGTGACATCTCCAAAACTTTCAAGTCGCTCCGCTCCTGGCAGTTCTTGAGTCTCAAATGTGATACCGCCATGATTTACTAATTTATTCCCGCGCATTTCCGGTCCATCTTCTCCAAAATTTGCTGTAAAAATCACGATTCCTGAAGCACCTGTTTTTACTTGGATCGATACTTTTTCATCTGGGCTTGTCAATTCCGCAGCATTTAGTAAACCAGATTGTTTTTTCAACAAAAATGGATGATCGATACCGCCCACTATCATTGATTGGCGAAAATCACTGGCAAAGACCTCACCTAATTTTTTAGGACGTTGGAAGTCAAATGCTGTGCCACTTACTGAAACTACTTCTTCTGTAGGCGTTGTATCTTTATTGAGCGTAGCAAATAATCGGCTATTCAACCAAAGTATATGTTCGTCGATTGACTGTGCTGGATCACCGGTTAAATTGAAATAGACATGATTTGTAGGATTGAATACTGTTTTGCGGTCACTGATCCCTTGGACCGTCACTCGCCATGTATCATCGTTCGTCAGCGTATACCGTACTTCTACATCTAAAGTTCCAGGAAATCCGTTTTCCATATCTGGGCTAGTCTGATAGAAAATGACCGATGCTTCGTTTTCACCATTGATGACTGTATAATGCCACTGCTTGGCTTCAAAGCTAGGTGCACCACCATGTAAACAATGACCAGTGTCCGGGTCTGTTTTTACTTCGAACGTTTCATCATCTAATTTGAATGTGCCATTCGTAATCCGTCCAGCCATACGTCCGATTGAAGCACCGATATAAGGGTCTTTTTCTAGATATTCTTTTGCTTCATCAAAACCTAAGATCAACTCTCGTTTTTCATTATCGATTATTGTTTGAAAATGAACAACCCGTGCCCCAAGATCACTGACAGACAAAGATGTCCCATTTTGATTCGTGATCGTAATCAAGTGATAGTTTTCGCCAAAATTTTGTTCATTGATTTCCATGTTCCTTGCACCCTCTTTTCTTTCATTTGCACTGATTCCAGTATACATGGAAACCGTTTTCTTAATAGCTTATTCCGTGAGTAACGAGAAAAAATTTACTATATTTTAATAAAAGACCGTGAAAAAAAGGTTGTGACAAAAATATTGTCACAACCTCTTTTTCCGAACAAACGGTGTTCAAAAGCTTGCATCTGCGGTAATAAGCCCAACCAAACGAAAAATATGAGGAGCTATTTTTGCTTGGCTGTTCTTATTACTTGATGCAGGACAGCTTTTTCACAATCTCTTTTTCAATACGATTCCAGTATATAACCATGTCGTCAGTACATAGTAGATGAAATACAATACGAAGAAGATCGTAAACGGAACCCAAATATCTTTGTATGGATTTTGCATGAATAGACTAAACATTTGTAATCCGAATAAGACATGGACTACACCTAAGATTCCTGGTGCTAAGAATAACACGCCTACTTCTCTACGGATCGATTGTTTAAGCAACCCGCGTCGTGTTCCTATCTTTTCAAGCATTTCATAACGAGCAATGTCACTCTTGCTTCCTGACAAGATCTTGAACATCAAACAGCTAGCAAGCATGGTCAAGAAAGCTAAACCTAGGAAGAATCCCATAAATTCAAAACCAGAGAATAGACCATTATACACTTCATACATTTCATATTTCTGGTTGCTGTACTCTACTTTTTGCAAAGATGGATTGTTCATTTTATTTTGAGCAACAAGTGTTTCGATTGGTTTCAGGTTTGCTTGGAAGTCTTTTACCTGAACTAGCTGTAAAGTGGATTGTGGCAAGTTCAGTTGATCAAATTCTGATTGACTGACTACCTTGATTTCTTTTTCTTGCTGTTCCGGCAATTCATAGCTTCGAAGTTCCTCTTGTACAGTCAGTTCATTCATTTTTTCAGCAGGAACTTTTTCTTTCGTGATCTTCGGCGGTGTTCCATCTTCATGTTTTATCATGATCAATGGTTGAGCCGCAAATTCACTTGCATTATAGTAAATCGTTCCCGCATCTTCTTTTTGAGTATAAGAAGCAGAAAGTGTTGGTGAAAGTTCTTTGATTTTTTGCTGATCTTCTGCCCGAGGATTATTCATCACTAGATCATATCCAGAATTGTTTTCTGTCAAGTCTGCAATTTCATTTTTAAAACCTAATCCTACCGTCAAAGCGCCCAGTGCCAAGGCAAACAGCATAGCGACCATTGAGAGCATTTGTGTATATTCACGAATACGAAAATTTAACTGTGACAATGTGAAATTGTTCAATTTTTTCAATGAAATCTGTTCTGATTTCTTTAGTAA
>NZ_JAKZIW010000033.1:0-25921 GCF_031143325.1 Enterococcus sp. FR204
TTTCTAAAAAATTAAAAAAAATTTTGGTAAATTAAGTATTTCCTTGATAACACTGGCTTTTGACCTCATTTTAGGTTATCATTTGTAATTTTATTTCACAGTTGATATGATTGTTATGTAAAATAAAAAAGTTTAGGATACATCGAATTTTTGGGGAAATTCTTTTGGGGGTATCCTAAATCTTTTCTATTATATTCCCATATTTTCTATTATTGGTCTAGACGTATGATGGTAAACTTTGTAACTATCTGATTGCTGAATCATCAATTACTTATCGTTAGCCATCTTTGTTTCAAGTTCGCTGGATGATCATTTTATTCACATCCTAACAAACTTGTCACATTTATAGATTCTTAATCTATTTATCATACAATTATAAAAAAGGAGGTGCTGCTTATGAAAGCTATCCATATTTCTTTGCTTTTTTTCGCTAGTGCATTGATTTTATTTGCTATTCATCTTTGTTCCCAGCCTTATATCAATAACAACGGAATATTAGTGGAACCAGCATTCTTTTGCTTACCACTCGGCTTTTTGTCCCTTCTTGCCTCCGCAGGCTTCGGATTTGTTGCTTTTTTTAAACGATCAAAACAACAAATCTGACTTATAAAATTTACGTAAAAGAGATCGTGACAATAATCGTGTGATATTCCCAAATTTCGAATAAAAGGTGCCCCTTGCCATCTCTAACTCCTCAGTCACAAGTTACAATATTCATAAACCATGAAAAGCTTGTTTATTGAAATTGCTCCTTGTGACTTGGAGCTAAGTGACAGATTACAACCTCTTTTGCATCATAAGACTTTACTACTTGAAAAACATTACTAACTTTTGATATGTTTCTTGCGCTTGTTTATTGCTGAAATCAAACTGATATTCATGGTTCAAAACAGCATTTTTCTCCGCATAATCTACTTTTGTGACTTTCACCCCCGCTTTCTCAAATACAGAAGTTACTTCTTCCAATTGTTTCGTAAACGTATTTGTATTTCCATCCGTTAAGAATGTGTTTTGCGTCCAACGATCCGCATGTCTGACCAAGGCTAAACTTTTGACCTTCTCTGATTGTTCAAAGTCCTTATTATCAAAGTAAGCCCATCCACATTTTTCATAAAGAAAGCTAGAGATTTTATCACTTACTTGAGTAAATGCAGAAGGATCCAACAGACCAGACAAAGAAATAAACTTCGTAATCTGCTTGTTCTCCAAAGTCGGATCAAGATGATCAGCTTTTTTAATTTCTTCATTTTGAAGTGCTAACAAATATTCTCCACTAATTTGTGCACCTGCCGAATCTCCACCAATCGAAATATTCGACCAATCTGCTTGATCTTTTATCTCTTTTTTAGCTGCTTGAATGGCTTCGTTCGATTGGATAACTGGTGTAGGATGTTTTGCTTCCGGTGATCGTTCATAATCTATATTTACGATGATTTGCTGCGTGTCTGAACATAGATATTCCAAATAATCACGACAATCATTTTTATCCCCTCCTACATATGCGCCTCCATGCATCCAGAAAAGAATCGGTAACTTTTTCTTTTCCACTTTCGGTGCGTAGATATCCATATTATTATTTTTGTATTTTGAAGGATAGGATATTTCTTTTTTTATATCGATTTGTTCGATTTTTTGCTGGAAATCATCTGGTCGGGCATATACTTGTTCTTTTTCACTTGTGTCAAATTGTTTTCTAATAAGCAAGCTAATCGGCTTTGGTGTGATTTGATTAATCAAAAATACAGTGACTAAAATAACTACGATGATAACTGGCACCGCAATCACTATTCGCTTGAACCATTTCATTCATTTACCCTCTCTTTCTTCGTCAAATCCATGTGATAATCGTGCTAACAGATAAAAATCCACCTGAATAAATGAGAAGCGAATTTTTCTTTTCTCCAGTTTTCGGCAACATTCTTTTTTTGTACTTTCACTGTCATCTGAATCGGTTGCGTATCATCACTTGATTGATCCTCTCGAGGTTCATTCTTTCCCTTATTGTCTGCATTCTCTGTCGGATCTTGCTTTTTTGGTGGAGCTACTGGGATTTTTTTATAATGGTAAATAATAGTTGGTATCGTCTCATTAAAAACCCCTTCAGTCGGTCCTTCAACATTTGCTAATTCGTATCCTTCGAATGTCTTTTGCTCTGTCATATAATTCTCTCCATAAGCTCCGTAAAGCTGGATTTCGTCCTGGTCTTTGAGTAGACTTTTATTGTTTTCATCCACATACTTTACGTTTATCTGATCATGGAACACTACTTTCAAAAAGTCCGTTACATGTTTCGTGTAGGCAGCATGGTCAACTTCCTGTGCCTTTCCATGCCCTACTCCTTCTACTAATAAAAGATCTTTATACCCTCCTGATAACTCATATAATTTTTGCGCGTTAGACACAGGTACTACATCATTTGCTGTTCCATGGATAATCAATTTAGGCAATGAATCTGACATTCCAATCGTAGGTAGAGCAGCTTTTGTATCCAAATGCATCTCCTGATCAAAATAGTATTGTTTCAAAAGGCCCATAAATAAATCTTCATGCTCTTGATCCCCAATGATGTCTAACTGATTTTTTATGGCATCCGGTAGTGCGGGGACTACTGTCTGGCTGTACGTAAAACGTAGTTGTTCATCAATTGATGCAAATCCGCATTTTTCAATAATTCCTTTGACATTGACAGGAATATCTTTCGCTAATACAGACATCATCGTAGCTGCTCCCATCGAACCACCATAAAGTAAAATCTTTTGAGATGGCCGCTCTCGAACTTCTTGATTTATCCAGTAAAGGACGTCATCTGACTCATATTGTCCATAGGTCACATAATCGCCTCCGCTATTACCAGTCGCTCTGGAATCAACAAAAAATAAATTATACCCGGCCTTATAAAAATCATTGTATTCTTCTGTAACGATCCCGTTATTCCAATTCCCTCGAAATCCGCCATGGATCATGACTGTTTTATCTGAACCTTGATCGACATAATATGCATATACATCCATCATTTTGCCATCTTGTTTGTTTAGTACAGTCTGATGAAGTTGTTTTGTATTTGGATAGAAGCCTGTGTTTTCTGTAGGCGTCGTACCATCATCTGTACCTCCAAGCATCGACATCAACACACTATTTTTAGAAAAAGCGATATCATACAATAGATAAGTAGCAATCAGATGTTTGATAATCTCTTTATCTACACCATAATCCTTACCAAAAAGCTCACTTAATACTAAACCTATTAGTCGTGCGTTAATTTCTTCTACTGGTCCATTAAATATTTCTGTCATCTGTTTACCGAAGTAATTCAAATATTCTTTACCATTGAAATTTTCGCCTTTACCGATATCATCATTTTCTGTCCCATTCTCTTTGTCACTTACTTTAGCAGAAGAGGATTCGTCGTTTGACGTTTTTGTAGCTGTTGCTTCTTCTGTTTGTTGGTTATCTGTGGTAGCGGTCGTTTCTTGATCTGTGCTAGTAACAGATGTCTCAGCCGTTGTTTCAGTATTTGTTTCTGTTTGTGAAGTACTCGATTTCGTTTCATTTCCAGCATCAGTAGTTTCTGTGGTTTCTACCTCCCGAGATTCCGATTCGGAATAAATGCTCTCTCCATATACTGACCATTGCGGGACGCTTGTACTTACAGTAAATAAGATGACCAACGCTCCCTTTAATACTTGTTTTGTTCTCAAGCTATTCACTCCTTTTTATGTTTCTAGGAGAATTATATGTAAACGCAAACATTTTTTTATACAAAAAGTAAACGGTTTATCCCATAAAAATAGAACAGGATTATTTTCTCATTTTACGTAATAAAGCAGAATGGATAAACCAGTATCCATTCTTCTTTTTTTAAACGAAGAAACAACTTATTGCTCCAAAAATGTCAGAAATCGTTTATCCCAAATTTTCTCGTAAAAAGCGATTGTTTCCTTTGCTTTCATAAAAGGATTATCATAAGTTGTTGTTACTCCTCTACACATCATAAGTTGATATCCTAATCCATGAGCAAACTTCACAGTCGTATCTATACAATACTCTGCTTGTGCCCCACATAATTCGATCGAATGACAGTCCAATTCAGTTAATAAAACACTCAAATTAGTCTTATAAAATGAATTCGCATGGTTTTTTCTCACAAAATAACTGTGCTCAGGAATAGATAATTCCAACAATAGCTCCCATGGTTTTGTTTGCGGCACTAATTGAGCATCTTCGTGTTGAACGAAAATAACTGGTTTCCCAATCGTTTCGTATGTTTTGATTCTTTTATTCACTAATGCTGTCACTGTTTCTAATTCGTGTATCGGTGAAGAATCAAAACATACCCCTTTTTTGTAAATCGATCACTACTATTGCGTCTGCTGTGTTTGACATACTTGTGCCTTCTTTCTTTTTTCTTGATTTAATAGTATTTCTTATCTAGCTAGTTCCATTATACGTGACAACATTTTCTTATTTTACACCTCTAAATGGCACTTTTCGACTATTTCTTCATGTTATTATTTCATAAATACTTAGCTATTGGAGGAATGTATGATGATTAAATTGTATACAGGTTCTGGCTGCTCGTCTTCAAGACGCGCAAAACGTTGGCTTATCGCCCATGATATAACGTTTATCGAACAGAACTTAATTCGTCAACCACTAACCAAAAATGAATTTATCCACTTACTAAAATTGACAAACAACGGCGTGACCGAACTGCTCTCTACTCATTCTATTAGTTATAAAAATCTTGTTCACAGAATAGACGAGCTCAGTTTGAGTGAACTATATATTGAGATTCGTACATCCCCTTCTTTATTGAAAAAACCGATTATCTACGACCAGCCTGCAAAACTTTTGACTGGATTTAGCGAAGATAAAATCAGGATGTTCCTTCCTAAAACTAAAAGAAAGCAAGAGCTCAATGAACTCTTACTTTCTGGTCCTCTTGTCGATTTTAAAGAAAATAATCTTTTTGCAATGTCTTAATTTTGGCATAAACAATCTGCTGTTCTTAATTAACGAAATCCAATTTTTCCAATATGGATCTATTTTTCTCATTCCTGATCTTTATGATTTCAGCTTTCAGACGCGCCCAATCATTTTTTGTAGGTTGTCCATTCCAGTAAAATATCTGTGTATTCGTTTGATCATATGCCTTTTTGTCGATAGGATAATCGCTAATGACAATATCAGGTAACTAATCAGCGGATGCACTATATTTTATTGGGCGTTCAGTCATAGATAATATCCTTTTTTTTGCCCATAATTCCTGAGTTTTACCGTACTTCGATTGAATATAGAATATGACAGGTTGTTCGTGTTTTATAAAAATGTCCCTGACTAACATACAGTATTGAAAAATCAACCGACTGTTCTTTTCATAATAAGTATTAAGCTCTGGAATTCTGCGAGCTACCCCACTAAAAAACTGTTGCATGATTGGATACATCACTGGAAATATATGCTGAAAATCTCTGTCTTCTGCTGATTTTCCGAAAGCATCCACCTTCTTTTTTGTTCCAAAAACCCTTGAATACAAATGGATCATTGCCAAATTGACATATAGATAATTTTTTTCTGAAGTTGTAAAACAAATCTTGAAGTTTTTTTCAAAATTTTCTACAATAGACGATTCAATCCAACCCCAACTTTCTTGTACTTTACCTGGAGCATCCAACAAATCTTCTTCCAAATAGGTATTCATTACACCAAACATAAAATAAAGGTAAGCTTGCTCTGTTGGAGTGATGTGATTCATCGACCAGAAGTTTGCTTCAAAAAAAGGCTCTAGTATGTAATGCGTAAACTCTTCTTTTGTTATCAATGGATGCACAAATTTGTTCATCTCTTCTGGGACATACGTAATCGGGTGGCCTTGTTTCATTCGTTGCAACGAAATTCTTAGTAGGCTGATCCATTTCTTTCTATCTATACTACGCGTATATGGCGCATGTTTCGCAAATTTTTCTAATAGTTGACGTTTATTTTTTATACTTGATAATATATCAGAATGATTTTCGTCGAATGACTGCCAATACATCAAGTGAAAAAAGTATCGGATACGGTATTCTTCTCCTTCTATCGGATTACCTTTTTTCAAGCTGCAAGATAAATGATAGTTTTTCAAAATAGTATTAAGTTCTCTTAATTTTCTTTGAATCGTACGCAAACTTATATAATTTTTTTGACTAAGATTTTCTAAGGATTGATAAGTACCTTTGTAAAGTGAATCCAGTAAAATATAACCAATCGTTCCCTCTAACAGTATAGAATAAACTTTACTCAGTAAAAACTGAGAAGAAAACTCAACTTTTATCATCTTGTTTTCTGAAAGAAAAGATAATTTATATTCTGGATACCTTTCGCAAAACGATTCTGCTTGTTGAATCACCGAATTCATCTTAGCCAGGGTGTAGTTTAGATCTAAAGCGATATCCTTCACCACATATAATTTCTCGTCTCTTTCATAACAATAGTTCAAAAATTGATATACTTGCCTTTCATTGATATCAATAAATTCTTCAAACAAAGTACATACTCCTTTTTATCTATTATTTAGACTTATTCCGACAGCTACATGAATGACGTACAAATAGATTCGTTACTGATTTTTCAGAGATACTACCATGCGCAGTGTGCATTGTCAATTATTCTTGCTCTTATTTTCCATTTGTGTTCCTGTTATTTCCTGTTTCTCAAATATGTTAATAAACAAAATAGACCTGGCAAAGCTACAACTTCGCCAGGCAATACAGCACTCTCGAATGAAATATTCGCTCAAAAATCTATCGTTTTATTCAATTTTAGATCTGTTGCTTTTATTTTTTATTTCACTCGATGGAAGAGAGAACGAAAATAGCTTGCTCCTACAATCAAAATGAGTAACACACCCATCCATGTAATTAGCTTGTTCAAGGTTCTACTACCAGTTTCTAGTAAATCGCTTTTTCTATTATCTGTTTCTTTCGCTTTTTCTTGATGATCAATTCCACGAGAAACAAAATCAGGCTGTTTTAGCACACTTTTTAGGTTGCTCCCTGCATTTCTCTTTTGTTCCTTAGTTGGTATGATAGGTACCAAATCAAGTTCATTATTTACTTTTCCTGTGCTGCTTTCACTACTTGTGCTATCCGTACTGCTTGGCGGTCCAACAACTGTCCAACTGCTTGGTTTCAAATTCTCCGTAATCGTCATCTGTCCATCATAAAAAACAATCAAATCAACTTTATCTTTACTCTTGATCTCATCAATCGATAGTTCTGCAGAAATCATTATTGTATACTCAATACCAGCGGTCCATTGTACGTCTTTTAAATAAACTTCCCCAATAACCTTTTCTGAACTTCCATTACCATCCCAACCATATGTTAGAACAGCATGTACATCACTAGCATTCACGCTTTTGTTTGGTTTGACCGGAATAGTAATGACTTGTTGTGTCATGTCATAAACGATTCGATCAGTTTTCACAGTAAATGAAAGATTCTCATTTGCCCGTTCATTTGCAGAAGTACTGATTCCAATCATTGCTGCAATTATACTCAGCCCAAGAATAACAAATAATACGGTCGCTGTTTTCTTCATTTCTATCACTCTCCATATAATTACCTTCTATTTGATAAAGGAATTATATAAAATGAAAATGATGAGAACACGACAGTCAGTTGTGAAAATCTAACAAAAGATGTCATGTATTTGCTTGAATTTGTTTACTTTTTCGTTTAATCAATGACAGACTTAAAAAAGCAAGACCGATATCAGCCTTGCTTTCTTCATCTTTTATTGATAAACAGCAGTGTATTTCTTCATCCGCTTTGTTTTATATGCATAGAGTAACAAACCAACAATCAAGACTAACAAGAATAATGTAGTCGATATAGATGATTCAGCCCCAAAGTTCCCCCCAGTAATTATTGTATTTTGTGATTGGATCAGCGTGGAGAAAAAACCTTGTTCTTGCGTTCCGCTGACTGGTATACCCAAAATAGCTCCTTGTGTCCAATTCCAAGTAATATGAGCACCAATAGTCGTAAATAAACTTCCTGTACTGTAGATAAGTGCGCTGAAAAAGCAACCTGCTAAAAAGATATTAAAAACTGCCAGAAATGTCATGTTAGGATTCAATCCGTGCAAAAGAGCAAATAATGCAGCAGATCCAATCATTGCTATTAACGGACCAAATCTAAGCATCTGATGCTGAAAAAAGCCACGGAATAAAAGCTCTTCTGATGCCCCCCACTGCAATAAATAAAATAAAACTCGTTATCAGCGGCACAATGTTTGCGTTTCCTGAATCTAACCGATACGCCCCCGTCAAATATAATGGACTAGTAATAAGCAGAAACACTCCAATTCCAACAACGAGACCACCCGCTAAATACCCCCAGTCTTTTCCTCGAACAGAAACACCATAATCTTCTATTCTTTTTCCTTCGACCTTACTAGCAAGAAATAAAGCTAGTAAAAAAACAGCTAAATGTCCGACCGTACCGGCAATTGCTCCAATCCATTCACTATTTCCAATAAACATATCCGCAAGTGCATTATTGACAAGAATTCCTAAAACAAAACCAACTAAGACTATTAAAACAGATCCAATCAACCGAATAATCCTGATCATCTTTCATCCCTCCTTTATATTAAGTTTAACAACCCTTTTCTTTCTTGTCTCGTGAAAACTATGTAAATGTTCTCCATCATAGAGAGAATAAATTTTTACGAACTAAGAATATCTACAGCAACCTTACGAAAATGAAAGACTGTCTCCCTAATTCTTCTGTTAGACTGTTTTTAATAAGGAACGGATGGGAAATTTTTTGAAAAAACAACTACTAATTATGTGCCTTTCAGCATGTGCAATTTTACTATTCTCAGGTTGTAGCAAGTCCAATGAAACGATTGCAACGTTTAAAGGTGGAACACTTACAGTTCAGGATTTTTATGATAACCCAAAAGTTAAATCAAATAATCAAACACTATTAAAAAAAATGATTGTCTTCAAAGCATTTGATGATGTATACGGAAAAGAGATTTCTTCAAAGGAAGTAACAAAAGAATATAATGAACAAATAAAAAAACTCGGTCCAAACTACAAGGAACAATTAAAAGCAGTTGGCCAAACAGAAGAGACATATAAGAAACTCTTTAAACAGATGCTGGCTTTCCAATACGGTTTGAAAGCCAATGTAAAATTAACAGATAAAGATCTAGACACTGCTTGGAAAGAATTCCATCCAGAAGTTAGTACACAGATCATCCCATTTTCGACTAAAGAAGAAGCAGATACAGCAAAAAAAGAAGCAAATGAAGGGGAAGATTTCTCCAAGCTTGTTCAATCTTATGGAAAAAATAAAACATTAAAGGAAACTGATGGAAAAATGAATTTTGATTCTACCAATCCAGAGATTCCTACTGAAGTAAAAAAAGCAGCATTTCAATTAAACAACGGGGAAGTTTCTGATATCATTCCTGTAACAGATCCAACGACTTATCAGCAAAGCTATTATCTAGTAAAAATGGTAAAAAAACAGGATAAAGGTTCTAATAAAGACAAATACAAATCTGAGCTAGAAAAAATCGCCACGGAAACAAAAACTCTTGATACGGAATTCATGGACAAAACAATCCGTAAAGTGATGAAAAAAGACAATGTAACTATTAAAGATCCTTATGTAAAAAATATATTCAAATAAACAAGTTTGACCCAATTGGGGATGTGGCAAAAGTGATGGCACATCCCTTATTTGAATAAATAGTATTCAAAAACAATAAAATTTAAGTAGCTATTTTTCTTTTTTGCTTCTCTAATATTCAGAACAGAACACTGTTTTCACTGCCTCTGTCGTCTGTTTTATTATTATTCTAGGTACGGCGTACGGAAAGAACTATTGATTTTTTTTATTTCCTTCAAGTCACATTTTGGTTGTCGATCATAGGTCAACAAGCCATTGATTTCTTGTTCTACATCTGTCAATTGCGTATAACAAAATCCCCAAAGCCCCTTTGATCTATATACAGCATTTATGATTCGCCGGTAGTTTTTGATGAAATCAATCTCATTTTTCACAGAGGTATATCCCCAGCCTTTTTGCCCAGAAAAATCAAAACCAATGCCGCCGAATTCGGTCAACAAAATGGGCTGACCTTGATATATAAACCCGTTAGCAAATATTGGCCACGGAGTAGACGGTCGATTAAGCAAATCTTCTCTTGTACTTAAGGTTGTGACGAAATCTTGATACTTATCTTCCTCTTTTTCCTCTCCATGTCCATAATGATGGATGGCACAAATATCTGTCTCCGTCATTGCCCAGCCATCATTTGAAATAACAAGACGAGTCGTATCCAGACTATGCAGATAATGGTACAGCGATTGGGAAAAATGCTGTTGCTGGCGGTCAAACGAAATTTTAGGTACTCCCCAGCTTTCATTGATCGGTACCCATAACAATACACGGATGATTATAATCGCGATCAACGATTTCTGTCCATTCCTGCATCAAACGTTTGCTGGAATCATGTGTAAACACAGCAGGTGCCGCACATTCTCCCCAAACAAGGTAGCCAAGTTTATCCGCCCAATAGAGGAATCTGGGATCTTCCGTCTTTTGGTGTTTGCGGCAGCCGTTAAACCCCATTTCTTTTGCGACTTGAATATCTTTTGCTAATGCATCATCAGTCGGGGCAGTCATTAAACCAGTTGGCCAATATCCTTGATCCAATATTAGCTTCTGATAGTACGGTTTATTGTTAAGATAAATCATTCCGTTTTCTTGATGTATCTTTCTCAGACCAAAATAGCTGGAAACAACATCTTTTATGTTTTCTTTTTGCTTCAATACAAATTCTACATCAAATAAATTGGGTGTCTCTGGTGTCCAGGACCAACCTTCATGATGGAAATTGGTTCGAAAAATATAGTTCTGCAACAGGTCAACAGTCAGTATGACTCTTTTTTCGACAAAAGAATGGGACAATTTTGCGACAATTCCCCCTTTAAAAGCAATACAGCAATCGACAGTTAATCCTTCTCTAAATTCATTTAGTTCCAACTCAGCTACAACTTTTCCTTCATCGAATAGTGGGGTGAATCTCAAGTGAGAAAAATAAACATCTTCCACCACTTCCAGCCAGACAGTTTGCCATATACCCGTTGAATTGGTGTACCAGATTCCCTCAGGTTTTTCTTGCCAAAATTGCTTTCCGCGCGGAATACTCTCATCTTTATGAGGATCTTCTGCTCTTACTGATAGTTGCTGATGCTTTTCATTTGTCAAATAATCGGTTATATCAAACGAAAAAGAGGTATGTCCACCGCTATGTCGCCCGACATGATGTCCGTTCACAAATATATCCGCATAATAATCTACAGCGCCAAAATGAAGGATTGCTCTCTGACCATCCTGTTTGTTTATGTCAAATTCACGGTAATACCAAACAATATCATGAGGCGTTTGATCATTTATCCCACTTTCCAGGCATTGATATACAAAAGGAACAAGGATTTTCTGATCATAATATTGCGGATGGCTCCCCCATTTTTCTTTCATTCCAACACATTGATCATCAAACGCAAAAAGCCATTCTCCATTCAGATTCTGCCATTTTTTTCTAACAAATTGTGGTCTTGGATACTCGGTTTTATTCATCAAAACGTACCTTCCTTTACTTGATCCCGCTTTGTAGGGACATTGATTTCATAAAGCTTTTCTGTGCGACTAAATAAAGTGCAAATGTAGGAACAAGCGCCAACAACGCGCCTGCAGCACCTATCCCTGGGTAGGTCAGATATTGACCTTGCAGCAGCTGTAATCCTGGAGTAATTGGCAATTTATCTATATCATTGATAACGATAGAAGGCCAAAGAAAATCATTCCATGAACTGGTAAAACTGAATAAAGCAACGACTGTCAATACGGGTTTGATCAAAGGCAGGATGATATAATAAAAGATTTGAAATTCATTTGCTCCATCAACAACTGCCGATTCGTCTAGCTCTTTTGGGATTCCAAGAATAAATTGCCTCACTAAAAAAATATTGTAGACACCTGCTGCACCAGGAACGATGACAGCCATAAACGTATTCGTCCAGCCAAGCATATCAATGATCTTAAAATTAGGGATAAGATTCATTACTGTTGGAAACATCATCGTGCCTAAAAGAAGAGAAAAGATCACCTCTCGACCTTTAAAAGTTAGACGAGTATAGCCGTATGCAGACATAGATACGATAAAAAGTACTAATAGCATATGCGAAAGTGAAATAATCAGCGAATTGACAAACCATCGAAAAACGGGAGACGATTCATTACCCATCAGCTGCAAATAGTTCGCTAAAGTCCATTGCTGTGGTAACAAACTGAAACCTGTTGCTTGTATCTCCATTTCTGGTTTGAAGGAAGTGAAGACAGCCCAGATCAAAGGGAACAACCAAATAATACAAATAGCTAGAAGCAAGAAAAAAGCAATTTTTTTACCTAGTTTATTTTCTTTCATTTTCTGTCCTCTACTTTTCTAGTTTTTTCATGCTTACAAACTGGAATATAGATACGATCATGATAGCTAACCCTAAAAGAACAGCCATCGCGGAGGACATTCCCGCTACTGATGTACTGCTTCCAAAAGCATTTTCCTGAATATACATCATCAAGACGCGTGTTGAATTATTTGGGCCACCCCCTGTCAGCATCAAAGGCTGCCCATAAATATTAAACTGAGCAATCGTCGTCATAACTGTCGTAAACAACAATTGATTTTTGATAGACGGGAGAGAAATCTTGAAAAATTTAGTGACGTTGTTTGCACCATCCAACTCTGCTGCTTCTAGCAATTCTCGGGAAACATTGCTAAGCGCTGCAGTATAGATGATGAGATTACCTCCTGCTGTCCACCAAATCGTTACAGCTACTATCGCTAACCAAGCCCATGGTTGCGTACCTGTTAAATGAACATCAAATCCAAAGAGCTCTTTGATAGGTCCAAAAGAAAGACTAAGTAAAAACCCCCAGATGATCATTACAGCTGAAATAGCGAATAATGTAGGCAAGTAAAGAATGGATTGAAACAAACGGGCAAGTCTTGGTTTAGCTGATAACGCTGCGGCTAAACCTAATGGAATCACGATACATAGCGGAACTGACAGTAAAGCAAAAAGCATCGTGTTTTTGAATCCATTGATGAATTGAGTATGATAAATAGAATCTGTATCCCATAGCAACGTCCGAAAGTTATCTAATCCAACAAATACAGGCTGACTGTATAGATCCCATTCTGTCATTGATACGTAAATACCAATCATTGCTGGAATAAGAAAAAATAGGACAAATAAAAGCATATGCGGACCAATAAATAAAGCAGGCCACACACTTATTTTCCCTTTGTTCTTCAATATTTGTGCACTCCTCTCACTTCAGATTTGTTCGATTTCTTTCGGTTACTTCATTTTTTCATCCACTACTTTTTGGATTTCTTCAAAAGTTTCTTTAATATCCGCCTTTCCGGTAATCATATCCCAAGAACGATTATCATACTCAGCAAATACATAAGAAAGACCATCTTGATCGTTTACCGATAAAGCTTCCTGACCCTTTTCAGCCGCCAATAAAAATGATTGAGGCATATCCGTATACGATTCATTCTCTAACATAGCTAATGAAGTAGGGTTTGCTCCTGATTTGATCCATTCCAATTGATTGCTTTGCAACCAAGTCAAAAATTCGACCATACCAGCTTTTTTATCGTCCGAACGTTCCTCTCTCGTTTTGAACATTGCGAATTGATCAACACCTGTTCCTTGAATAAGATTTTCTGCATCCCATTGTGGTGTGAAGGTCGCTCCCCATTGAAAATCACTAATTTTTTCCATTTGTCCCAACATCCACGTTCCTTCTGGTAAGAAGAGGAGTCTTTGATTCAAAAATAATTTATTTGCATCCTCACCTTCTGGAACCATCAACTTATTATCATGAAGCTTTTTGAATTCTTCTACTGTTCGATACGAATGTTCATTGTTTATATCGATGTTATTCCCGCTATCTAGCCATTCTCCTCCCATCTGCTGATAAAGGTTCGAATAGTTCTGCATCCCCCAAGTATACCCATAACTATATATCCCATCTTCTTTTGCTTTTTGTCCGGCTTCTTCTATCTCTTGGTAGGTGATGATCTCATCATCTAACGCTTGAGGATGGTATTTTTCTACTAGATCCTTATTGTAATACATGATCCACGAGCTCATAGTTGCTGGGATACCATATTGATCCTCTTCTAATTTTCCTACTTCCCAAGCAATTTCTACATAATTCTCTTTTTTTAATTCTGTATCCGCTATCATTTCATTCCAAGTTTCAAGCATGTCCTGATTCTTATAAGTAGGAAGGGCTTCGGATGCAACAAGCGCAATATATGGGACTCCTCTTCCTGATTTTCCAGCAGTAGTGAGCCGAGAAGTAAATGTATCAGCAGCCATTGAAACAAATTTTACAGGGAAATCGGGGTTTGTTTGATTATATTCGTCGATATTCTTTTTTATCTTCTCCCCATCTGGTCCCGTAGCAGAAGACCATAAAAGAATCTCATTTTTGTTTCCTGAAGAAGTATTCCCCTCACCGCAAGCAGCTAAACCGGTTATTGCAAGTGTTGCTACAGATAATGCCATCCATTGTTTTCTTAACTTCATTTTTCTCTCTCCTTTTTAGTAAACTTTTTTATTTACTTTTTATCAAAAAACTTGTTTATCAAATCATAACACACGAAAGAAAACGCTATCAAAATGATATTGAAAGAATTAAAAACAGTAAACTAAATGGTTTATATTTACGTTTGGTTTGTACAAAAGTTCTATATATAGTAAACTTGAAACGAAATAAAAAGAAAGGAGACCCGCTATGGAACTCTCCCTTGATCTAGATTCACTTCTTGTTTACAAGGCACTATCAGCAGAAACTCGATTAATCATATTGGATAAACTAGCACAAAAACCACAGACTTCTAGTGAACTAGCCCAACAAATGAATTTAAGCAAAGCCATCATCTCTCGGCACTTGAAAGTTCTTGAAGAAGCTTCACTTATTTCTCTTTTGGAACTTAGCGAAGTAGAGGAAGACAATCGAAAGAAGATTTATTCTTTATCCGTGGACAAAATAGAAATCCACTTCCCTCAACAAATCTATCTCCCTTATAAAAAAAAGAGCCACGAGATTGCTTTGGGTTATTTTTCGGATTTTTCTGTGCAGCCTTCTTGCGGAATAGCTAGTCCTGAAAAAGTGATTGGAAAAATGGATGACTTGCGTTCATTCGTAGCAAACGAACGAGTGGATGCTTCCCTTTTGTGGTTTTCAGATGGGTATGTAGAATATATTTTTCCTAATCCTTTAGAAGCTTCTGATCAACCGGAACTATTGGATATTTCTCTAGAGCTTTCTTCTGAATTCCCAGTTTCCAACAACAACTGGCCAAGCGACATTTCCTTTTATATCAATGATGTAAAAGTTGGCACTTGGACCGCCAAAGGCAATTACTCCGACGTCCGCGGAAGATTGACGCCTGAATGGTGGGACAGTCGCTTCAGCCAATACGGTATGTTAAAGCACTTGCGCATCAATACAAAAGACACCGGGATAGATGGAGAGCAGCTATCAATAATCAATCTCTCTGATTTAAAATTGCAGCACTCCCCTTTTATCAAATTCAGAATCGGTGTCGACAAAGAGGCTAAGAACAAAGGCGGATTGACGATTTTTGGGCGCCATTTCGGTAACCACCCTCAAAATATTGTAGTTGATCTTTATTATTCACAAAAAGAAAAACATTGATTTCTCGATAAATGGTATTCATTCCATTAAAATATCCGCTTCTTTAAAAGAAACGGATATAATTAATTATTTTATTTTTATAAATCACTAGGATTGATTTCATCCGTTTCTACGATTGGAACGGATGATTTTTTTAACACTTCAAATCGTTTAACGTCATTCACACCATACACTTGATACTCGATTCCAGATTTATTTAGTTTATTGATTGTTTCTTCTGTAGCTGCATCATTAGATACTGAGAGCAACGCTTTTTTATAACTTTTTACTTGTTCAATCTCATCTTCAAGTTTATTTTTTGGTCATATAACCAAGATACTGTGCAGTCAGGATGATTCTTTACGACTTCGTCTCGGATCTTTTTGTCCGTCAGTACAAAAAATGAACGTTCATACACATTATTTTGTTTTAGCGTGTTTACGATGTCATTCACAAAATGTTCATCCTGCCAGTTTCCTTTTGAGCCATCCACGTTGACAATCAAGTTATTTTTTTTGATTTCCTTTACGGCTTCTTCAAAAGTAGGTATCTTAACTTTTTTATTTACGTATTCTGGATAGTTTTTCGTATCTAAATTAAACTTCTTAAGTTGTTTAATCGTGTATGTCTCTGGTTTCCCCGTTCCATCTGTTGTTCGATCCAATGTGTCATCATGCATCAAAAAATTCACGCCGTCTTTACTTGTCCGAACATCAATCTCGACTGCTTGGTAGCCTAATATTTTTGCTTGATGGATACTCTCCACCGTATTTTCAGGCGCAATAACGTGTGCACCACGATGAGCCACTAAGTAAGTACCTTCATGTTCCAACCAATTATTCGCTAATGAAACACATCCTGTTAATAAAACAGTGAATAATATTACTATTCCAATCTTTTTTTTCACTTGCCAAATCACCTCAAAAACAAGTATAGCAAACTTAAACCTGATTAAAAAGTTATTTTAAAATGAGCTAAAAATATCCCATATGGACTTTTTCTTCTTATTCTGTTATACTAGAAAAACACGAAAGATATTTTTATGCGACACTTTTCATTTGTTTTTATGAAATTTATTCAAAACTGGCGTAACTTCAGAGTTACAAGGATGTATTAGAGGTTAGGGAATACATCGTTTAAATGAGAAATAAGTAATAGTTAGTAATAGTCACCCAAACTTTAAATTAATGAATATTGAATCGTCAGATAGCCTTCTCGAGTTTTCGAGAAGGCTATCGTTTATTTTATGGAGAAATTGATTTCAGAAGTAATCAGCGACCTTTTTTAGTTCACCAATCGTTTCTGCTTGGAAAGTTTGCACCCAATCTTCTTGGAAGCCCCTCACTGCTTTATCAATCGAGGGCATCTCTAATACTTGATCTAGTAGCTCTTTACCTAACGTTATCGCATGAGCTCCAGATCGAATTGCTGTAGTGACTTGTTCACAATTTTTGAAACTAGCTGCTAATATTTTTGTTGGACTTTGCGTACGTTCGATCTCAGTCCGCAACGAATCAATCACTTTCATAGCATCAATGCCTTGATTTTGCATCCTGTTATAATAAGGTGCAATATAATCTGCTCCATTATTAATAGCTAAATACCCTTGTAATTCTGTGTAAATAGCTGTACCGGTAATCAAATAACCTTCTTTTTTCAACTTTTTGATCGCTTGAAGGCCTGCTTGATTCACCGGCACCTTGATAAACGTATCTTTTCCCAGTTCTTCTATGATAACTCGAGCATCCTCTATCATTTCTTCTTCCGTTCTTCCTATTGTCTGAATATGGATAGGAATCTGTCCGATTATTTTTTTGATTTCTTTCATATGCGAGAAGAAGTTTGACGCTCCTTCTTTTTTCAGAATAGTAGGATTTGTTGTTACGCCTGTTAAATTCAAAAACTGTTGACAAGAATAAATACTTTTTGTATTTGCTGTATCAAGCATGATTTCCATATAGCTTTCCCCCATTCTGATCCTCTTGATCGATTTTAATGATTGTCCCCTTTCTTAAATACGGCATTTCCTTATCTTCTACATACATTGTTCCTGGAAGTTCCGGCTCATGAGATCCATCAAATTTTATCGTGATATGTCCTAATTCATTCAAATTAGTTTGGACAACATCTCCTACTGCTGTGATTACATACATTTGTTTATCAAAGCAGAGCTTCATATCACAAGTTATTTCTTTTCTTACCTGATTCAATTCAATCTTATAACAATAATCTGTTAATGTTTCCGGTGCTTCATCTCCAAATAAAATCATTATTTTTTCTTTCCTGAATACTTCTGCTTCTATACCAACATCTGTTACAACCGTTTCAAAGATCGTCATCTCTGTTCCTCCTAAACTCAGCTATATAATCCAAAACTTGCTACCCAAGCAATGATAACTCGTGGGATGCCGTTAAGAAATCTTGAATAAAGAACTGATGGTACACCTACTTCTACTGTCTCAGCTTTTGCTTCTTCCAAACCTAGACCGACTGGAATAAAATCACATGCATTTTGAGTATTGATAGCAAATAGTGCCGGTAATGCTAATTGGGGAGGAATATTTCCTTTCCCAATCTCTACACCGATCAATGTTCCGATCACTTGGCTAATAACTGCACCTGGACCAAGCAAAGGAGATAAAAATGGCAGTGAACAAATAAAGCCAATGATTGTTAATCCAACTGCATTTCCTGCTAAAGGTGCCATAATGTTAGCAAATACATTACCGATCCCAGAACCTTGTATCACACCAATCAAAAGGGAAACGAAAGCCATAAAAGGGATCACTGTCCGGATCATCGTATCTACTGCTTCTCTTGCTGATTGATTGAATGTAGCAACTACTTTTCCCGCGCCCATTCCAATCTTTGCTATCCAGTTTTGCTGCTCTGCTTTTTGCTCGGTTATCTTTTTAGAAGTATCATATTTGTACTTTTTATCTGGAGATGCAGTATTTACTGTTTCTTTGTTATCATCAGTTTCCATTAGTGGCTGTATTTGTTCTAACCCTACTGCTGAAACATAAATATCTTCAGTGATATATTGTGCTAATGGGCCACTTTTTCCTGTGGGAACGATATTGATGGTTGGTATCCCTTTTTTAGGATAAATTCCACATCTAAGAGTCCCTCCACAGTCAACGATTGCAAGCGCGATTTCACTATCAGGTATTGATGTTTTGAATCCATTGATAGACTCCATACCTGTCAGTTCTTCTATTTTATCTACGATCATTGGCCTCTCACCTCCACCTGTGACATAGATGAACTTGTGTTTATCTTTTGTCGGCCTAATAATCAAAGGACCTCCATACCCGCCGTTTCCTTTTACGATCTTGATATCACTATACATTTAAAACTCTCCTTTCTCTAATCAACTGAAAGCTCTACTTTTTTGCTGAGAACGATTCCTTGCTGTCTGCATACAAATCCAGTAGTAAAATCAGTTATCCAACCACCAATAAAGTTCATCAGCAGTCCTACAAGCAAGTATCGGATAGCCAGCTCCATCGAATTTAGCCCTAAGGTTTCGATCCCTTGAGCAATCCCCATCCATACAAACAATTCTCCAGGATTAATATGGGGGAATACACCATTGCTCGTATGACAAAATTGAGCTTGAGCAGCATAATAGCTTGGTTTGTAGTATTCTGGAAGGAAACGAGCCATTGTAAATGACATAGGATTTCCCAACATAAAAGCAGATAAGAACGGTAACACAAGGTAACGAGTAAACGGATTTTTCGCTGATAATTTGGCTACTTTCGTTACTCGGTCTTCACCTAAAAAAGCAATAAGCGTATTCATTGCAACCATTAGCATCAAGACAACTGGTACGATTCCTGTCATCCAGCTTATAAATGTTTCTGCACCTGTTTGGAACAGCCTCATAAATCCCTCAGCAAATTTTGTTATGATATCCATCGTTTGTCACTCCTTTTTTCTTTGATCGTACTTTTCCATATCCGAAAATTATTGAGCATAGCAATAAAAGGCAATGAAGGTTGTTCACTTTTTTCATTTCCTGCCTCTATTCGTAAGTATACTTCTCTGGCATTTTCTAAAGCTGCTTGTGTCAAACGATCTTCCGCTCGAACTGAGGGATGGTAACGATCGATGTAATGGATATCTTCACCCGCATAGACAGGTAATGAATGAAATTTTGCCAAAGATGTAACCCCTTGCATTTTTCTGACTTCTAAAACTTGATCATGATCGTCTATAGCTAGCATAACAATCGTGCCTGAACGGATTTTCCCAGGTCGTTTACCAATCGCTACTTTTCCTTTTCTTCGCAGTTCGCTATATGTTTGATTGAAATGCTTTAGTTGCTTCCAACCGATAACTGCTTGCAGCACATAAGCTGAAGCTGCGAAAAATATGAATAGATACATATCATTCATGAAGTCTCTCTCCTTTACTTTTGATTAGTTTTAAAAATGATTCTTATGTCGGTGCTAATTCAATAAACTCATCTATTCCCATTTTTATGAGTTCAAATAGGATATCGTATAGCTCAAATAATTCATTTTCAACTTCAGCCGTCATTTCTTCAGGTATGGCAAATAAAAAAATAACTCCATTTCCTCCTGTTTCTGCTAAACCTTGATCAGTTATTAGCCCTACTGATAAAACAATGTGTTGAGATAGCTGGTTGGTTGTGTGAGGAAAAGCAAATTCTTTGTTAACAAATGTGCTTTGCTGAGATTCTCTTTTCAAGATCCTTTTTTCAAATTCTTCATCCACATAATAGCCTCTGATCAAAGGAGCGACTAATTTGTTTAAATATTCTTGATACGTCTTTTTTTCTTTCCATATTTGATAGAAAAAAACAGTAGAATGAAACCCGACTAATCGCTTTTTTTTGCTTTTTGCCATTGTGTCCTTAACCAAGAGTCATCGAAAAGATTAGTCAAATGGATCACCGGTGTCTCTTCATTTACATTTTTTAACGGAATCGTTGTAAAAACAGCGAAATATTTATTTAGATCTACTTTTTTATATTGTTCTTCTGAAACATGTGTCATTTGTATATCCGTCCCCAATATCCTTTTGATTTGTCTTTGGATCATTAATGCTGTTCCTTTTCCTGTCGTATGAACAATGGCTACTTTTTTAGAGGAAAAATGCTCTTTTTGATATCGAAATGCTAACTCCAAATACAACGTTAGGTAGCTGATCTCTACTTTAGAGATCTTATGTTGCAAGATAGCTTCTAATGCTTGTATGCATTCGCTAGCGATTTGGTAAGAAAAAGGATACTTTTTTTCTATCTCACCATAAAATAAATCAGTCAATCGATAACGAAAAATTACCCGATTTATCAATAAAGAGAGGTGCTGTTTCATCTCTTGATATAAGAAGGACTCATCCAGATCAATGAGATCTAATCGTCGAATACGCATCATCATGGGCTCGAAATATAAGCGCAAATCAGAGTTAGCTTTTCTTATCATCGTTATACTTGTGTTGATGATGTTCAAAGGAAAACTGATAAAATCTTTTTCATATTGGCTCAAAGTTAGTTCATAGATTTCTTCCAACCGATTGATCAGTTCATTGAATTCTTGGATATATTCAAAACACCCACTGTAACGATTGATGGGCTTCTTCAACAGATAGTTACTAGAGATTCTATTCAAAGAAATACCGATAATTTTCGTCAAAAGGATGATTTCTTGTTTACTAGCATTCGTCTTCTTCTGAAAATGTTTGATTGCTTGTTTTTCTTCTAGAAACTGTTCTGTTTTCGTCTCTGAAAAGTAGGGAGAAACAAAATAAAACAAAAGTAGTCGTAATTCTAGCTCGTCTCCTATTATTCTTAGTCCTTTATTTGGTGTGCCTGTAATCTTTACATCAAAATCATTGATCATCTCTTTTAATGTCTTTAGATCCTTGACCACTGTTCCTCTGCTGACACCGACTTCTTCAGACAAATCATCCATACGTAAGAAATCCTCTGTTTCGATCAGCCTATTTAGTAAATAAGCGATTCTTTTGGATACCGAATTGAAATCACTGGCTGTTTTCAATTTTCCTTGCATGATCTCATCAAAAAAATCAAAATCATAAATTTCAAGTTCAAAATGTTTGTTTTTTTGGATGATTTTTGCAATACCGGCAATTTCTTCATTCAACTCCCCAATATCTTTTTTTATGGTTTGATTACTGGTTTTGATTTCTTTTTGCACTTCCTGGATTGAAACTTTCTTGTGAGTGACTAGTAATTTCAATAATTGGTACCATCTGTTTACTAGCGTCACGTGCGTCCCCCCTATCCTTTATCCTCTTGTTTTACCTCCTGAAATATTAGTCGTGACTCCAGTGATATAACTTGATCTTTCTGAAAGATAATAGCAGACTAGATCCGCCACTTCTTGCAGCTTACCACTCCTTCCTAGAGGGATCGTACTTGTTCGACGCTTATACCTCTCGTATAAGAAAGAGCTTCTTCATATTCTTGTGTTCTCAAACCGGTTTCTTCCAGTATCCCTGGTGCAACACCTACCACACGAACATTCCTCTTTCCTAACTCTTTTGCCCAAGAACGAGTAAAACTGTTCATCGCTGCTTTTGTAGCAGCATAACAGCTTTGTCCTTCTGATCCTTCCAATCCTGATTCAGAAGAAAGATTCACGATCACTCCTGATCCCTTTTGCACCAAGATTCTTCCAACTGCTTGGCTCATCAAATATACACTTTTTTGATTGACAGCGATCATCTTATCAAAAACTTGTTCTGATAATTCATACTTGCTTTTTGGATGATTTCTATCTATTAGAAGAGAAGGAATATTTATTCCTGCATTATTGACTAGACCATCGATCGTCTTGAAATGTTTCATTACTTTATATATCCCTTCTTCTATGTCCGTTTTAGAAGACACATCGACTTTTAAAGATAGTAGGTTTTCATGCTGTATACGGCATTCAGTTACATCAAAATTCGCTACTTGTGCATTCTGCTTCAACAAATTTTCGACGATACTTCTTCCAATTCCTGAGGAACCTCCAGTTACAATTACTACTTTTCCTGCAATATCCAACCAATCCGACATATGTGATCCTCTCCTTCTTTTTTCTTACAAATCCAGTATAAAAGCTCACTAAAAAAAACTAAGACATGAAATTTACAGCTTCAGCTAAAAAATGTGTACTAATGGAAGAGCAAAAAAAATTTTCATCTTTTTGCATAGATTGCTAAAATTCCTGAGCGTTATATAAGCAATGTTTCTCTTTTTGATATATAATTGTTTTATCATTTAAGAAAGGAGAATTCTAATGAAAACTTTAGATGCTATTGCATTAACTTTATTGATTGTGGGAGGGTTGAACTGGCTGTTGGTAGGCTTGTTCGAACTTGATTTAGTAGCTATGATTGCTGGTGGTTCAACAACTATTTTTGCGAAGATCATTTATATCGTCGTAGGTATTTGTGCGATCTACTGCTTGAAATTTTTCCCAATGATTACTAGAAAAGTTGATGAAAGATATTAGAAAGCTATAATTATTAAAAAAGTTATTATCTTCATGAACCTTCCCTTTATTGGGAAGTTTTTTTCATTTTAAACCATCTGCTTTTCTTTGTTTAAGTGATATACTGAATAAAGATAATCTATTTTAGGAGGAGCTATCATGCATAAAGGGATTTACGCAGGCTTGTTGGGAACTGTAATACTTTTTTCTGCCTGTGGATATAAAACAAAGAATTCTGTTAAAGAATCTTCAGCAGCCATTTCAACAACTGAGGTTGGTTCAACTAAAAGTACTTCTACTACTTCCATTACTAATACTTCTACTGGTAATGTAGATTCGCAACATAGCCAATCAAGTATTCAGTCGTCTAGCATTTCTTCAACATCTGAAATGCAAGAAAGCACTGTACCTTCTCTTCCATTAGAAAACTCTGACAAAGCACTTCTATTTCTTATTGCCCACCGTTCCGAATTACAAAGTGACGATATTGTTATTAGCTTTTATCAAAAAATTGATCGAGATTATTTGTTCACAGCTTCCAGCAAACAAATCCGTTCCCAAGGGGGATCTGGAAGCGTTGGTTTTTATCGAGTGTCACCCGAAAGATCGATTACGATGACAGATGCAAATGGAACACCATTTTGATTAGATGATATTATACGGATTTACAGTACTAGCAAGTCATTATCGGTATCATTTTTTCTGAGAAAGTTATACGGAGTATAAATAAGCATTTGCATTAACCTAATAATTCGTTACAGCTATTTCTCTTATGAATATACTCACTTCTCTACTTGCTCTCTTGATAAATTTTTGGTATCTACTTCATTTTCAGTCAACTGAGTTAATGAAATTTATTGTCGGACGGTTTTCTAGATTCAATTTTTCTATATTTGGATAGAAGAATTTACTTTTTTTACCTTTTGACATATTTTCTTCTTATTATTTTAATGATCCCTTTTTCAAATTAGAAAGATAGCCTTTGTATCGTATTAGATGAAATATTCACAAAGCTAACCATTATACTTGCATTTTTTTCAAAATAGAGTTATTACATAAATAGGGATAAATAAAAAATACTTATTGAAAGGATGATTAAAAATGGCAAATGTACCTAGCATTCGCGACATGTTCCCTGATTTCAATGACGTGTTTAGTCCAGCATTCAATGATTTTTTAGGTGTTTCAAGTTATCCAAAAGTGGATTTAGTCGAAAATGAAAAAGAATACAAACTAACTGCTGATATGCCTGGCTGTGACAAAGAAGACACGACAGTTGAATATTCAGATAATACTTTGACGATCTCCGCCAATCATGAGTCCCATACAGAAGATAAAGAAGATGGCAACTATGTACGGAAAGAAAGACATTCGGTCTCTTACAAACGTTCATTCTATCTTCCTAATGTTGATGAAGAAAAAATCACTGGAACCTTTAAAAACGGTGTGCTGAAATTAGTATTACCTAAAACAGCTCATCAGCCAAAAGAAACAAAAAAAATTGAGTTAAATTAGAACTTATCGCCTCTCGATGGATGAGGGGCGATTTTTATATATTTGGATAAGAACGAGTATGTTTAAATTTTCAAAATGAGCAAAAAAATATTTTGTTTTTACGATAAAGATGTTATGATCTCTCTTGGTAAAAAATATGGGAGTTGATCATTTGATTGTCTTAAGTAAACTTTTGTTTTGGATACCATTTATCATAATGACCAGTGCTTTCTTTTACTTATTCAAAAGGCCTAATAAATACTTACTCTTATCTGCTTGTCCGATGATCTATTTTATCCATAAGATTAGAGGATTTTATTATTACGACTCTGGTATCTCATTGTTTTGCTACGAAATCAGCTTATTAGCTTCGGCCATCTTTTTCATATTTGTGTTAGAATATTTCAGAAAAAAATAAACTTCCAGTCCGTTTTGGCTGGAAGTTTTTCATTTGGTGCAGATCTTTTCAGCTGATATTCATACAAGTTGATCCATTTTTCTATTATTAAGTACATACCATTGTGACTCTTTGAATGTGGGGGAGAAAAAAATAAAAGGAGCTGGTATTTTGTTAGTTATGAGTAAAGCTTTGTTTTTACTTCCCTGCACGTTCATGTTTATTGTTTTATGTTATTTCAAAAGAAGAAAAAAATGGTGCTGGATCGATGTTCTACTATTCCTTCCCTTTTTCCCGCTTATTTATTTTCTTGAAGAAATATGGGATGATATGGCATGTGATTCTGCTTTTCTTTTTAGTCATTCATTGGGGCTTATGATCTCTCTTATGATCTTTGCCATTGTGCTATTTTTTTTGAATAAAAAATAATGTATTAAAATGTATTAACTCGTTTGTCCCAACTTCCAAAACATATTTTTGAAAGTTGGGTGTTATCTTTTTTGAAGTATAAAAAGATCTCAAATCAATCCACTTTACTTTCTTATTATGTTATTCATAGTAACAAAATCTCACCTACTTTATCTTATAACTTGATTTTTTGCATAAAAACTAAATAAAGAGTGCGGCATTTCGCACTTTTTTATTATACGCCGATTGGATTTGAGTCAATACCTCGGACACGATTTGTGAGAATTTTTTCGAGATTCCAGCGGGTGAGTATCTCATCGTTTCGACCAGCCGTCAAACCAAAACCGTTTGACCGCTGA
>NZ_JAKZIW010000034.1:0-24767 GCF_031143325.1 Enterococcus sp. FR204
ATCGAAAATTTTTTTACGAACGGGGCTTTATTTGGTGTGCCTTGATTTTTTCGCTTTTGTTTACGAGCTATTTTTATTACATCTTTTACTTGACTAATCGTAGGAACAAGGGGCTGTGACAAAATTCTTGTCACAGCCCCCTTTTTCCGAATAAACGGTGCTAATATGTGTTAAGTACCTAAATGGGTACCAGTTTTTATTTCAAAGCGAACATGTTTCTATCACTGATTTTTTAAATCTAGCGAAAAACCCTTATCTTACAGGCGTTCGTTCAATTCTTTAGCAAGATCTTCAAAGCCTGGTTTGCCTAGAAGTGCGAACATGTTTTTCTTGTAAGCTTCTACACCTGGTTGGTCGAATGGGTTGATTCCATTCAAGTAACCTGAAATACCTACAGCAATTTCAAAGAAGTACATTGTGTAACCCAATGTGTAAGCATCCATTTCTGGAATTTTGACTAGCAAGTTAGGCACGTCACCGTCTGTATGAGCAAGCAATGTTCCTTCAAATGCTTTTGTATTTACGAAGTCCACTTCTTTTCCTTGCAAGTAGCCTAGACCGTCTAAGTCTTCTGCTTGTTCAGGAATCGTGATTGATTTACGAGGTTTTTCAACTTTCACAACTGTTTCAAAAATGTTGCGGCGTCCTTCTTGGATGAATTGTCCTAAAGAGTGCAAATCAGTTGAGAAGTTTGCGCTTGAAGGATAGATGCCTTTTTGGTCTTTTCCTTCAGATTCGCCATACAATTGCTTCCACCATTCTGAGAAGTATTGCATTCCTGGTTCATAATTGATCAACAACTCAGTTACTTTGCCTTTACGGTAAAGAATGTTGCGCATTGCTGCGTATTGGTAAGCTTCGTTTTCTTCTAGTTTGTCGCTTGAATAAGCTTTGCTTGCATCAGCAGCTCCTTGCATCAATGCGTCAATATCTGCTCCACTAACAGCGATTGGTAACAAACCAACAGCCGTTAATACAGAGAAACGTCCGCCGATGTCATCAGGAATCACGAAAGTTTCCCAACCTTCTGCATCTGCTTCTACTTTAACTGCACCTTTTGCTTTATCTGTTGTAGCGTAGATACGTTTGTTTGCTTCTTCTTGTCCGTATTTCTTAACAAGAAGCTCTTTGAATACACGGAAAGCAATCGCTGGTTCAGTAGTTGTTCCAGATTTTGAAATAACGTTTACTGAAAAGTCGCGATCACCGATTACTTCGATCAAATCAGCGATATATGTTGAACTGATTGAATTTCCGGCAAAGAAGATTTGTGGTGCTTTGCGTGTGTCGCTATCTAATAGATTGAAGAATGTGTGATTCAAGAAGTCGATCGCTGCACGAGCGCCTAAATAAGAACCACCGATACCGATAACAACTAATACTTCAGAATCAGATTGGATTTTTTTAGCTGCTTCTTTGATACGTGCAAATTCTTCTTTGTCATAGTTCGTTGGTAAATCGATCCAGCCGCGGAAGTCGCTTCCTGCACCAGTTCCTTCCCGTAATTCGTTGTGGGCTGCTGTTACTTGGCTTTGCATGTACCCTAACTCATGTTCATTGACAAACGGTGCTACTTTTGAATAGTCAAAATGAATGTGTGCCATTTGTTCTCCTCCTTATAGGTTTACTCTACAGGTAATACTTTACGTTTTTTTTTATTATTTTTCAAGCAAATAAACAAAATGCTGACAATATTTCCAAGAAAGTTTCATTTTTTAAACTAAACCTTCTGCTGTCATTGCTTTGGCAACTTTTTCAAATCCAGCAACATTTGCTCCAAGAAGCAAGTTCTTTTCATCGCCATACTTAGCGGCTGTTTGGCGACACGTATGGTAAATCTTTTCCATGATTTGATCCAGCTGCTCATCCACTTGTTCTCTTTCCCAAGTCAATCGCTGGGCGTTCTGACTCATTTCTAAAGCAGATACTGCCACACCTCCAGCATTAGCAGCTTTTCCTGGACAATACCACACGTCTGCTTCATGAAGAACAGAAACAGCTTTTACTGTACATGGCATATTAGCGCCTTCTGCTACGATTTTGATCCCATTTTCTACTAAGATTTCAGCCAAGCTTTCGTCTATTTCATTTTGAGTAGCACATGGCAAAGCGATATCCGCCTTTTCTTTCAATGTCCAAACAGATTCTCCAGCATGATAAACAGCAGAAGGACGTTGGTTCGCGTATTCCGTCAAACGTTGTCTATTGATTTCTTTGACTTCTTTCAATAGTTTCGCATCTATTCCTTCTGGATCATAGATGTACCCGTTGGAATCTGAACATGTAACCACTTTCCCGCCTAGCTCTTGCACTTTTTCGATTGCATAAATGGCTACATTCCCACTTCCGGAAACAAAAACTATTTTTTGATTAAATGAATCTTTTTCTTCGTTCAATAGATGTTTGACATAATACACTAATCCATATCCAGTCGCTTCTGTACGTATCTTGCTTCCCCAGAAATCTAGAGGTTTACCTGTCAACACACCAGTATCATATTTTTTCAATCGTTTATATTCGCCGAACAAATAGCCGATTTCTCTAGCTCCTACACCGATATCTCCCGCAGGAACATCAATCGATGGCCCGATATGTTTTGACAATTCCAACATGAAACTTTGACAAAAACGCATGATTTCATTATCAGATTTCCCTTTAGGATCGAAATCACTCCCACCTTTTCCTCCACCGATTGGCAGACCAGTTAAACTATTCTTGAAAATCTGTTCAAAAGCCAAAAATTTTAAGATACTTAGGTTGACACTGGGATGGAAGCGTAATCCACCTTTATAAGGGCCGATAGCTGAATTGTATTGGATACGATAGCCTCTATTTACTCGCCAGTTTCCTTTATCATCTTGCCAAGGTACTCGAAATTGAATAATTCTTTCTGGTTCTGTTAAAAGTTCTAAAATATTCTTTTCGATATATCCGGGATGAGTGTCCAAAAAAGACATTACTGTGGGCATAAATTCATCGATTGCTTGTAAAAATTCTTCTTGTCCTTGATCCTTTTGATGTAGCTTTTCTTGAATTGCTTGAACATATTCTGTTGCGTTTGTCATCGTTCCACGCTCCTTTGCTTATCTTCCCTCATTTTAGCTCATTTTCTCTTTTGGCTCAAAACATTTTTTTCTGTTTTCTTTCTTCAAATATGCTACACTTTCCTTGAGGTGAGGGAATGGAAAAACTGTATGATGTGATCGTAGTCGGCGCTGGAACAAGCGGGATGATGGCAGCGATCAGTGCAGCTGAACAAGGCGCACGCGTACTTTTGATTGAAAAAAACAAAAAAGCAGGGAAAAAACTACTGATGACAGGTGGTGGTCGGTGTAACGTCACGAATAATCGTCCTGTTGATGATTTAATCGCACATATTCCTGGAAATGGAAAGTTTTTATATAGTACATTTGCGCAATGGAATAATTTCGATATCATGAACTTCTTTGAATCACAAGGCGTACATTTAAAAGAAGAGGATCATGGACGGATGTTTCCTGTGACAAATAAATCAAAAACGATTATCGAAGCATTACTTAATCGTCTGAAAGAACTAGATGTGACGATCCTATTCTCTACTCGAGTAGAGAAATTGATCCACAAAGAACATAAAATTTACGGTATACGCACGGAATTCGAAGAGTTCCATGCTCCTGCCGTTATCTTAACGACTGGTGGTCGGACTTATCCCTCTACTGGTTCTACTGGAGATGGGTACAAGATCGTGAAGCGAGTAGGTCACACGGTGACGCCTCTTTATGCGACAGAGTCCCCCTTGATATCGGATGAACCGTATATTCAAGAGAAAACACTTCAAGGGCTTTCTTTACAGGACATCACTTTACGTGTTCTAAATAAAAAAGGCCGTGTATTGACTGAACATACGATGGATTTGCTTTTCACCCATTTCGGTATTTCTGGTCCGGCTGCACTGCGTTGTTCAAGTTTTGTCAATAAAGAATTAGAGAAAACGGGAGAACCAGTGACGCTTTCTCTGGATTGTTTCCCTACACAAACCAAACAAGAGCTTATTCATTTATTGACAGAAAAAAGTAAAGCCACCAAAAAGAACTTAGTAAATGCTTGGCACGGTCTATTACCTGAGCGATTGTTGGTTTTCTTTCTTGAGCGGCTTGAAATGGACAGCCTAACAGGACAACAAGCCTCTCAAAAACAAATTCAAGATTTCGTTCAATTATGCAAAGAGTTTAAGCTATCAATCAACAAGACTTTTCCTATTGAGAAATCATTTGTAACTGGCGGAGGGGTTTCTCTAAAGGAAATTCATCCTAAAACGTTGGAGAGTAAAATCATTGATGGTCTGTATTTTGCCGGAGAATTACTGGATGTCAATGGTTATACTGGCGGCTTTAATATCACAGCGGCTTTCGCTACAGGACATGTAGCAGGAATGAATGCTGGGCAAAGAGCATAATGTATAAAAAAGAAAGAAGGAGACTGGGCAAACAACATCCCGGCCTCCTTCTTTCTTTTATACGTATGATTTATTGTTTTATATCTGCAAATTGTCCGCTCGTTAATGCACAGATATCTTGAGGAGCTAATTCCATCTGCAGCCCTCTTCTGCCAGCTGATACAATGATTTGATCATAGTTTTCTGCGATTTGATCTAAATAAGTAGGAAATAGTTTTTTCATTCCTATAGGCGAGCAGCCACCACGTATGTATCCGGTCGTTGCTTCCAAATCTTTCAAATGAAGCATTTCTACTTTTTTATTCCCTGAAACTTTTGCTAATTTTTTTAGATTCAATTCGGCTTCTCCTGGTATCACAGCAACAAGAGGCCCCGTCACATTGCCCACAGCAACCAGTGTTTTAAATATACGAGATTGGCTCTCTGGGAGCTGTTCGGCGACAGAGGACGCACTTAGGTGGTTTTCGTCCCATTCATATTCGTGTTCTGTATAGGGAATCTTTTTTTGTTCGACCATACGGATCGCATTCGTTTTTACTATTTTTTTCTTTGCCAAAAAATATCACCTCAAACTTGTTCTACAACGGTTCATTTAATAATTGGATAATTTGCTTCAATGCTTTGACCGGTAATTGTCCTGGAGCAGAAACAGAATCACTGCTTAAGGAACCAAACGTCATGACGGATCCTGTCGTTCCGCCAGCCAGACGAGAAATTTTCCCCAGATCGCCCATAGACATCGTAATGATAGGCATGGAGACAAAAGCATTTACCCGTCTAGTCAACTCCATCAACCGCAAAACATCTCGTTCATTGTTGGGAGTCACTGCCAACTTTCCAAGATCAGCGCCAAAATGTTCCATGACATTCAGTCGGTAAAGCAAGACAGGGTCAGCTGGTGTTTCTTTAAAATCATGACTACTGATGATCAAAGGGATATCTAAAGATTTGATTTCCTCTATCAGTCCTTTCCCTAAACTTTCAACTTTGAACAACTCGATATCGACCATATCTACTAATCTAGTGTGTATCACATGTTCATAAAGATCGCGATACTGACGGATCGATATGTCTTGTTCTCCGCCTTCAGCTAAGGTACGGAACGTAAATAATAACGGCAATCCATCAAGCATCTCATGGATAAGAACCAATGTTTCTGCAACTTCATCAAAAGAAAAAACCTTACGATAATGATCGACTCGCCATTCTACTAAGTCGGCCCCTGCTTCACGTGCAAGAACTGCTTCACGTAATACTTCCTCTCGGACGGCTCCGATAAGAGGCGCACAAATCTTTGGTCTACCGCTTCCTATATTCAATCCCTTTATCCGAACCACTCTGCATCGCTCCTTCTAATGGTTATTTTTAATTTGATAAACAAACACTTTCAGATAATTGCCTTCTAAAAAGGTATCCGTCGTCTGGAAATCTTTTGGCAGACGATATAAAGCAAGTTGTTCAAAAGAAACATTCTTGGCATGGAATTCCTCTTCGATCATTGTTTGGAATTGTTCGATCGAGACATTCGCAGCATTTGTAGACGCAATAAGTATCCCATCTTCTGCTAAAATATCCAGACTATCCTTGATCAGTTCCCCATAATCTTTTGCTACGCGAAAGACTTTTTTCTTGTTTCTGGCAAAACTTGGTGGATCCAATACAATCATGTCATATAAAAATTGTTTTCTTTTTGCGTATTTGAAGTACTCGAATACGTCCATAACAATGATTTTTTGCTGATCGACATCCAGGCCATTCACTTCAAACTGTTCCTGTGTTTTTTTCAAACTGCGTTTTGCTAGATCGACACTTGTCGTTTCGATTGCCCCTCCCATTGCGGCAGCAACAGAAAAGGCGCCGGTATAACTAAACATATTCAAAACTGTTTTCCCAGAAGCGAAACCTTCTGCTAATGATCCCCGTACTTCTTTTTGGTCTAGAAAGATACCAGTCATTAATCCTTCATTCAAATAAACGGCAAATTTTACTCCGTTTTCTTTTACGACCAAGGGCTCCGGTGCCTCTTTTCCGTAAATGAACTGGCTCTCAGGCAGATTCACTGATTCAAAACGAATTTTCTCATATCCGCCGATGATTTCCGGATAGATTTCACGAAAAGCTTGAATCAATAATTCACGATGTGTATATAACGTCTCGTTATACCAAGAAAAAACAGCATAACCTGCATAATAATCAATAATCAGACCGCCGATTCCGTCTCCTTCTCCATTGAATATACGAAAAGCGGTAGTAGAATCATCTGAAAAAAAGAAAGTTCTTTTTTCTTTTGACTTCACAAAAAGTTCTTCAAAAAATGATTGATCAAATGGGATATCCTGCTGGCTCAATACCCAACCGATCCCTTTATTCTGCTTTCCTAGATATCCTTTTGCGATAAATTGGTTTTGCGGATCAACTAATTCCACCCATTGCGTGGTTTCTTTTTGGGGATGTGCAAGGTCTTCTTTTTGGATCAGTGGATATCCTTTTTTTAATCGACTGCTTGCTCTTTTTTTTACTTGTACTTTCATTCCTTCACCTGCTTTAGCTTTCTCTTCTCAAGTATAACAAAAAACATAGGTCTTGTCTTACTGCTCCTTTTTCATCAAGCTTAAAGAAAAACTTAATGAAACAGCACAAAGTTCTGGTTTCAATTGACACTATATTGTCATACTAGTAAAATAAATGAGAATAAGTGAGCTGTGTAACATGGTTTCATGACACTTCTGTGATTAAGAAGTGCAGAAAGGAAGATTATCTTGAAATATATAAAAACACCTGCCTTTTTGAATAAGAGGCTCGGATTTTTTTCTTTACTAGTCGTTTTACTTTGGTTGAAAACGATTTTTGCCTATTTGGTCGATTTCCATCTCGGAATTGAAAGTGGCATTCAATACTTTATCTTGTTTATCAATCCTATTGCAACTACACTGTTATTACTTGGAATTGCTCTTTATATCAGACGCCCTAGAGTTGCTTATATCACGATGATGGTCATTTATTTTCTTTTGACATTGCTTGTTTTTTCGAATGTCACTTATTATCGAGAATTCACGGACTTCATTACGATCAACACGATTTTAGGTGCTGGGAAAGTAGCAAGTGGTCTGGGAGAAAGTGCCATTCGACTGTTTCGCCCATATGACGTGATCTATTGGATCGATTTCATTATCTTGACTGTTCTACTGATCGCCAAAAAAATCAAGTTGGACCCTCGTCCGATTCGAGCAAGAATGGCTTTTGCGATCTCTACATTAGCCGTTATGATTTTCTCAGGAAATCTTTTTATGGCGGAAGCTGATCGTCCAGAATTATTGACTCGTACATTCTCTCGGGATTATTTGGTCAAATATCTTGGCTTGAATGCTTTCATGGTTTACGACGGCGTTCAAACTTACCAGACAAACCAAGTGCGGGCAGAAGCAAGCCCCAATGATATGAAAGAAGTAGAAAATTATGTAAAAGAACATTACGCAGCACCAAATGATGATTTGTTTGGACTTGCTAAAGGAAAAAATGTGATTTATATCCATTTAGAAAGCTTCCAACAATTCTTGATCGATTATAAATTGACAGATGAGAATGGTGTCCAACATGAAGTTACACCTTTCATCAATAGTCTTTATCACAGCAACAGCACGTTCAGTTTTGACAACTTTTTCCATCAAGTAAAAGCAGGAAAAACAAGTGATGCGGAAACGCTGATGGAAAATTCATTGTTTGGCTTGAATCAAGGCTCCTTGTTCACACAATTAGGCGGAAAAAATACTTTCCAAGCTGCACCTGATATTTTAAGTCAAACAGAAGGCTACACGAGTGCCGTGTTTCATGGGAACGCCGGCACATTCTGGAATCGAAACGAGACCTATAAGAATTTAGGATATGATTATTTCTTCGATTCTTCTTATTATGACGTTAATGATGACAATTCGTTCCAATACGGTTTGCATGATAAACCATTTTTCCAACAATCTGTACAATACTTGGAACGTCTGCAACAACCATTTTATTCAAAATTCATTGCTGTATCTAACCATTATCCTTATTCGAAATTCACCAATGACGAAGCTGGATTCCCGTTAGCCAATACAAACGATGAGACGATTAACGGTTACTTCGCGACAGCCAATTATTTAGACACTGCCGTACAAGAATTCTTCAACTATTTGAAAGAAAGCGGCTTGTATGATAATTCAGTTATCGTTCTTTACGGTGACCATTATGGTGTCTCGAATTCTAGAAATAAAAATCTAGCTGAATTAGTTGGAAATACAAGTTCTACTTGGACAAATTATGACAATGCACAAATGCAGCGTGTCCCTTATATGATCCATATTCCTGGACAAACACAAGGCGGGATCAATCACACTTATGGCGGCCAAGTTGATGCTTTGCCTACACTGCTCCATTTACTAGGTGTAGATACAAAAAATTATATTCAGTTAGGACAAGATCTATTCTCGAAAGATCATGAACAGCTTGTTTCTTTCCGTGATGGCGATTTTGTTACTCCAAAATATACTTACTACGGTGGTACCATCTACAGTAACGAAACTGGTGAAGCCATTACTGAACCTACTGAGGAAGTACAGAATGAAATTGATTCACTCAAAGAAAAAGTTGATAAACAGTTAGCTGTTTCTGATCAAATCAATAACGGTGATCTTCTTCGTTTCTATACGAATAGTGGATTAGACCCAATTGATACCAGTGATTATGACTACAAGAATGGTTTAGAGAAATTAAAAGAAGCTGAAAAATCTCTAGGTGACAAATCAACTAGTGTCTTTAGTCAACACAACGGACAATCAACTGTGGATCTTTATAAAACACAAACGTATCAAGAACTTCACGGAACGACCACAAGTTCTTCCGAATGATAAAACAAATCTGAAAGGAGCTGCGACAAACATCTTGTCGCAGCTCTTTTTTCACAACCTCTTGCTTTTTGCAAGAGGTTTCCTGGTTTTGGTTTTAATTCGTGATTTTACTAAAGGAATTTCATACTTTATTCATATTCATTTTTTATACTTTTTATAGAGGTGAAAAGTATGAAAATGATCCGCTATGCTACTGCTCGATTAATTTATTACAAAAAGCAGACAATACTCTATTGTTTATTTTCAAGCTTTTCTGCTTTTTTATTGATAGCATGCCTGACTCTCTACCATTTGCAATCGGCTTTAGCGAATCAAGTCCAAGATCGGCTTTCATTTATTGGTGCTTCTGCATCTACGGAGCTTCTTCCGGCTTTAGAATTAGCTAGCCGATTTTATCTAAAAGGCATATTCAGTTTATTTTTTCTATTTGCCTTCTTTTTTATCTTTTTCTTTTACTATTCACTCAGGCAAAACCAGCAAGAATTGATGAATTGGCGCCTGATTGGTCTTTCTAAAGCCAAACTGTTCCTTTTTATTTTTTGGCAGCTGTTCTTTCCTCTCTTTCTTTGTTGTATCTTGGTTTTATTGTGGATCGTCAGCTTCCAGTCGGTTTATGAAACACTGCTTCAAAGGATCAATTTTCTTGTCTTAAAGACTGCTGAGCTGCCAGATATCCGTGATATCTTGACTTCAGTAAGCGGACTTACGATTCCGATGGATCAGCAGACTTTCTTTACTATCGATTTTCAAAATGATCTGTTTTTCACAGATATTCTTAGAGGCTTTGCCCAAACACTTGTTGGACTTAGCGGGTGCTGTCTAATTCTCAGCCTATTGCCATTCACTTTTTTTATCCATCACTTGCAAAGCAGGAGGTCTAAACGTAATGAAACCTGAATATTTGATTAACGCTGACCATTTGACCGTTATCTTGTGTCCCCTCGAAAAACAGGATAAGATATTGGAACATTTAAAAAAAGAAGTTCTAGTTGCTAATCTGGAAAATTTCGCCATCGTTCAAAAAGATTGGCCAATGTTTCCTTACCTAAAGCTCAAAGACCATGTGCTGTTAGATTTACCAGAAAAGGGAATCAAACAAGATCGTTTAGCCTATCAAGAAAAACTTGATATCTCTTCTTCGTTACTTAATTGTGCGGCGACTGAGCTTACGCCTTTTGAGAAAGTAAAGCTTCAATTGCTTCATGCGTTGCTTTCCAAACGAAACAATATTGTTATTGAAGATACATTTGATGAACTTAGCATATTGGAGATTCAAGAACTGCTCCACTTGCTTTCTTATTTAGCTCATGAAGAAAATCAAGGTATCTTACTCTTTACGCATGACGCTACTATTGCCCAGAGTCCTTACATTGATCGTTTAGAGCCTGCGGGTTAAATCAGGCATTTTATAATAAAAAAACAAGCGATATAGAAGATCGATTCATGATCTTTTATATCACTTGTTTTTTTACTCTTCTTTGATTTCTACGTCAGGCAAACGAACAGTGAATTTCGTTCCTTTTCCTAGTTCGCTTTCTACTTCTAATTTTCCTTTATGCAGGCGAACAAGCTGCTGCACGATTGGTAAACCTAATCCTGATTCACCATATTTTGTATTTTTTCTTGAAGGATCTACTTTATAATAGCGATCCCATATACTTTTCATTTGTTGTTCAGACATTCCAATTCCCGTATCTTCGATCGTGATGATCGTTTCAAGATAGCCTTTTTCCAGGGTGACCATGATTTGGCCGTTTTCGGTAAATTGTATCGCGTTTTGAATAATATTGACCATGATTTGGACAAAACGGTCATAATCCGCGTAAACATCGATATCATCATCGGCTTTCAGTGTCAACGTATCCCCTGCTGCCTCTGCTTTAGCTTCTAACTGGGCAACAATATTCCTCAATGTTTCTGTACCATTGAATTTTTTAATGACCATACTGATTTGATTCGTACGGATTTTTTCATAATCCAAATTTTCATTTACTAAACGGATCAGACGCTCTGTTTCATTCTTCATCAATTTAATCGCGTTTTCTCGCTGATTCTCAGGGATTGCATTGTATTCCAACCCTTCCAGAAGACCGTTGATTGTCGTAAGAGGTGTTCTCATCTCATGGGAAGCATCTGCCATGAATTGTCTTCGACGATTTTCTTGTTCTTCGATTTCTGCTTGAGATTCTTTCAGTGAATTCGTCATTTTATTGAAATCATCTGCTAACTCATCAAATTCATCTTTATCATGTACGGGAAGCTGTACATCAAAATTGCCATTCGTCACTTCTTTCGTCGCATTCCTTAAACGATTGATCCGCTTGACTTGGAATGCTGCAAAAGCATAACTGGCAATGACCGCCACAATACTGGAAAAAATGAAACCTTTGAACAGGTTCAGTGTAATTGGACGAACACTGTTATCGATATTTCGCGCAGGTTGACTGACTACAAGTGCTCCATAGAATTCATGATTCAAATTGAATGGTACAAGTGCGTAAGAGGTCGCCTGTGCTTGCCCTAAAATGTTTTTATTTGATGTGAATTTCTCTTGACGCCCACTCCTCAGATTTTTCCATTGATCCGTTGTTAAGGTAAAGTTCAGCAATGCTGTATTGGTCGGATAAATGACACGTTCATTTTTGTCGATGAATATAAAATTCACATTTTGTTCTGTCAGTACTTGCTCCGTCAGCAGCAATGCATTTTGAAATGCCTGATCTTGACTAAACTGCGGAAGTGTATCGGCATAGGTTTGCGTTGTCTTTTCAACTGATTCAGCATATCCAAACAGTTGCTGATAATTGTTTTCTTCAATCGTCTGTTTTGTCAGTTGCGTAAAAGAAACTCCGACGATCAATAAGATCAACGCGACCATTCCGCAAAAAGCTAAGAGTTGCTGATACAAATAACGCATTAGGCAACACCAGAATCATCAAATTTGTAGCCGACTCCCCAAACAGTTTGGATAACTTGTGGTCCGACCTTTTCAATTTTTTGACGCAATTTCTTGATATGGGCATCTACTGTCCGTTCATCACCAAAATACTGGTAATCCCAGACTAGTTCAAGCAACTGTTCCCGAGAAAATACTTGTCGTGGTTTTTTTGCTAAAGTAAACAATAGATCGAATTCTTTAGGCGTCAAGCCTTCGATGGGCCGATTGTCCAGATATGCTTCTCGTGTTTTCGTATTCATCTTGAAATGACTGGTCTCAATATCAAAATGATCATCTGAAACCGCTACTTCTTCTCTTGCTTCTGCCAACTCGCTACGGCGATGTAAAGCTTTCATTCGAGCAATAAGCGTCAGCGGACTGAAAGGTTTTGTCACATAATCATCTGCCCCCATCTCTAAGCCAATCACCTGATCACTTTCAGAATCTCTAGCTGTCAGCATGATAATCGGCACTGTGCTTGAAACTTTGCGGATCTCTCTTCCTACTAGCATGCCGTCCATTGTAGGCAAATTCAAGTCCAATGTAATCATGTCCCAATGTTGGGGGTTTTCTAAAAAGGCGTCGAGCCCTTCTTTTCCATCATATTTGAAGGTTGCTTCCCAACCTTCATTTAAGAAAAACATCTGCATCATTTCAGAAACAGATTGATTATCTTCAATCATTAAAATATTCATTATCGTTCCCTCCAGTTTTCAGGTCATATCTCTGTAATTTTTTTTCTGTCATAATAAAAATGGGCATAATTGGAAATACCAATAATAGCATTTCGATCAAAAAATAATTCGTATGTCCAGATATCTTTAAATAATAACCGATCAATGTCATCAGTAAGCCCATAAGGAAAAACCAGTTCCCGCTTGTCTTTTGTGCTAGTCGCCAATGAGCGTCTGTTTTTGCGGCAAGAGGCGAATGGTACCCATAAAAAGGCAGGTTTCCTTTTGAGGGCAGAATCCGAAAAAGACTGCCAATTATTAAGAATAAGATACCAATACTGAAAAAAATCATTCTTTCCCTCCTAAATTCTCTTCTTATAGTATACTCTATATTATTGACTGAACCAATATGTTCAGGAATTCTTCACGAAAGGTTTGTCTTTTGTTCATTCTTTGTTAAGATAAACTTATTCCAATAAAAAAGGAGTTTTATTTGTGTCAAATTATCGTGCAATCACTTTCTTTGATCTTGATGGAACATTACTAGATGCGAAGTCAAAAATCACACCCGAAGTGGCAAAAGCTATGAACGCATTAAAAGAAAACAACGTTCTTCCCGTCATCGCCACAGGACGTACAGAAGCAGAAATCCACTCGATCATGGAAGATGCGGGCATTACTTCTGCAGTCACCATGAACGGTTCTTTCATTCGAGTAAACGGTGAAGAAATCTACTCTCAGACATTTTCTTCAGAAGAATGTCAAAAAATGTATGATCATGTACAGTTGAATGGGCACGAACTTTCTTACTATAACGACCAGAAAATCTGGTGTACCGGTCATAGCCAAACAATGATCGATGCTTATGACTTTATCCATTCAGATGTGCCGGAAATAGATCCTCTAGGCTTTAAAGACAATACAGTAAATATGTTACTTATCTTATCTCAATCGGGTGACGAATACTATCATGAACATTTTCCTGAGCTAACTTTTTATCGGAATGGTCCTTACTCGATTGATACAGTGAAGAAAGGAATCTCAAAAGGCGCAGGTGTCAAACGACTGAAGAAAGAACTTCAATTAGAAGAAGTTCCTACTTTTGGATTTGGCGATGGTCCGAATGATTTTGCCTTGTTGGAAGCTTGCGACAACAAAATCGCTATGGGCAATGCCTATGATGGATTAAAAGAGCTTTCTACTTTCATTACAAAGAAAAATACAGAAGGCGGTATTGTCCACGCATTGAAGCATTTTGATCTGATTTAAGGATATTTTTTCGGAACTGGACCCTTTCTAAAAAAAATCACTTATTTTTTCTTAAGAAAGGGACAGTTTTTATATAAATAATGGGGTATCATCCACTTTTTTATTGAATTTATCCCAAGATGTGCTATACTGATTTTGTATGAAAAATACACGTAACCCTTGTTAGCTAACGGGGACGTTACGGATTCGACAGGCACAGTCGAGCTTGAATTGCGTTTCGTAGGTTACGTCTACGTAAAAACGTTACAGTTAAATATAACTGCTAAAAACGAAAACAACTCTTACGCTTTAGCTGCCTAAAAACAGTTAGCGTAGATCCTCTCGGCATCGCCCATGTGCTCGAGTAAGGGTCCTAACTTTAGTGGGATACGTTTCAACTTTCCGTCTGTAAGTTGAAAAAGAGAATATCAGACTAGCGATACAGAATGCCTGTCACTCGGCAAGCTGTAAAGCGAAACCTCAAATGAGTTGACTATGAACGTAGATTTTTAAGTGGCGATGTGTTTGGACGCGGGTTCGACTCCCGCCGTCTCCATATATGTATGGTTGAGACTAATAGATACTGTAAAAAACGTTGATAAATCAACGTTTTTTTATTTTGGCTTAAAATAAATTTGAATTTTTTGCTTTTTATTTAACAATTAGAATTTCGCGTATATTGTCACACTTAGTTTTTCTTTGTCAACAGTCTTTCCTTCAATAATTTTCTTTATAGATTTATCCGTTTTAACTTTATTAGTTCCTATAAAAAAATACCAATCAAAAATTACCATAAATAATGAGTATCTATTTAGAAAACATTAGAAATAACCAGTAAAATGAACGGCCAATTGTACTTTTACTGGTCATTTATAGAATTTTTTTAAGGAGATAGAATATTATTAATACGTGACACTTCCATTTATGTCAAATGTTTTGGCCCGCTCATTACTTTCAAATCGAAGAAAATACGTACCAGAAGTTAATGAACTTGTGAAAGTACCGTTGCTAGTTCCAGAAAAATTCCTAGAAGAAACTATAGTTGAGCCTATCAGTTTCTGCCGTGCAATAGCAACATTCAACACAGTAGATGCTCCAGCACTCCGTCTAGTTAGATTATGCCTAACAGTATACGAACGTGTAGTTGAAGTAGACCACTGTTGACAGATCTCCATGACCAAATACCAGTCCCACTATATGTCATAGCGGTAGCAGCGTTTACAACTGTTGCAGAAAAAAACTTAGTATTAAAAATGCGAGCGATAGTTTTTTTCATATATTTTTCATAGTATAGCTCCTTTATGTTTTTTTGTTATAATAATAGAAACAAATTTGAAAGGAGAATTCTACTATTAATAGCATAAAAATTAAAATAAAATTGTTATTTTTAAATGTTTCATTACTATGTTTATCGTTTTTGTTTTCCAGATGGTTTTACATGAAATATCTTTATTTTTACTCACTCTCTATTTTTCCTCCTAGTGGAGATGTTGATTTTTGGATTCCATTTATCCAAATAATAATTATTACTTTTTTTCTCTATATTTTTTTACTAAGTTTTTTTACAAAGAAAATTTATAAGGAAGTAATCATTGGATTTTATATTCTTTATTTTTTAGTATTAATTTATCTGCTCTTTTTAAAAAACATTGGAATAAGAGGACTAGAATCCAATCCTTTATCATTTCTTTCTGATTTTATCAATGGGGATGCGATAATCGTGATGCTGAATATAATCATGTTTATACCATTAGGCTGGATACTATCATTAAATAAAAAACATCTAGGCATAGTGGTTTTGGGTATCTGGTTAATTGAAATAGCGCAATATGTTTTTCATTTAGGAATATTTGATGTAGGAGATGTTATTGCAAATGCTGCTGGTTTCGTTGTGGGCACTATAATAATGGAATCTTTATTCAATAAATTTTCATTTGAAATTACGTCTTTTAGTTTAAATAAAAAAATAAGATAAAAATAGAAACATATACTGGAAGCTAGAACAAGTACTTGAGGATATGACAAAAACTTTTTTAATGATTATGTTAGTTATTTAAAAATAATGTCTACAATTAAATTAAGTGAAATTAGAGAAGCTATAATCATTATACTTTATTTGTTATTAAATTTTGGCAAGTAAAAGGACTTTAGAGATACCTTATATATAATCTAAAAGAAGCGAAGGAGAATTTCTGACAGTGAAGCAAACGAAACTAGTTTTTATATACTGAACTAGATTCAGGTTGCATAGAGAACCAATTAAAGAAAATTTACAATTATTGTGCCACTTAAAAAGAAAAGAGACATATAAAAAACAACGCCAACTAAATAAAGTGCCTTCAAAAGCTTGGACTTCTCGCTTTTGAAGGCACTTTATTTAAAATCTTTATGAAACTAAAGTATGTTCATATTTATTGCTGTAATTATATAGATATTCTGTCGTTTCCAACTCATAAACGTGAGTGTATTTTGCCACTACTTTTCCGCATTTTTCTAATATTTCATTGCGATCGACGTCATGATATTCGTCTACGCAGATCACAACACAATTTTCTAATTTACTGATTACTTCTCCAACCACTTTTTGTTTCAAGCCAATAGGTTGGCAAATATATTTTTTCCCTAAAATGATAGTTTCGTTATTCATATTTCATCCATCCTTAATGTTTTTTTCATTATTTAAAATGATAATACCATTAAAATATGATTATGAAAACCAATAACACTTGTGATTTTATAAAAAAATAAAAAAACCGAAAAACAGATATGCCCACTGTCTTTCCGGCTCTTTTTATTTTTGATTTCTCTTCTTTTTTGTTTCAATAGTCAATTTTAATTATTAATAAATGAAAAAGCATTTATATTAAAATTTGCTAATAAAAGATCTACATATTTTTCTAGAAATGCTTGATCGATTTCATCGTACCCTTTCGTTACTCCGCAATCGATATCTAAAACACCGATTAAATGACCTTCTTTTACCATTGGTACAACGATTTCTGATTGTGCGGCTGAATCACAGGAAATATAATTTTCATGTTTTTTGACATCGTCAACGATCAATGTCGCTTGTTTTTCAGCTGACTCTCCACAAACTCCTTTTCCCATCTTGATACGTGTGCAGGAAACTCGCCCTTGGAACGGTCCTAAAATCAATTCATTACCATCAAATAAATAGTATCCTGCAAAGACGGTCTCAGGTAATGTTTCATTCAGCAATGCAGATGAATTTGCTAAATTTGCTAACCAGTTATCTTCTGCTTCTAATAATCCTTGTTGCTGTAATAATAGAATTTCGTATGCATCTTTTTTCTGTTTTTCTGTCCACATGATAAAAACCGCTCCTTTTTAATCTATGGAAAAGATTATAGCTCAGTTTTTTGGTAAACGCTAGGTTTGCTTCTCAAAAAAGCGAGATACGTTAGGTTGTTTACCTTAAACGCATCTCGCTGTTTTTTTTATTCTGCTTGTTGGATTTCTGCTGCTAAATCAGCATAATCAATCGTTTCGTGAACAAAAGTCGGATCATCAACTGGAAAGTGCTGTACAAGGGACGAGATGCGGCTAATCTCAACTTTTCCTTCAGTTACTTCAAAATCCATTACATGTCCGCCAAATGTATGTGTATCATCGATAAAATGCAGATGAAATCCCGCTGCAGCAACTCCTTGGAATAATTCAGGCGTAAAGAACCCGACTAATGTTCCATGAATGTTGCTTTGTTGGAATTCTGGTTGAGACTCTGAAATTTTTGCTAGTCTTCGATAAGGTTTTTCTTGTTTCGGCATGATACGGATATGCATGTTTTTGAATAATCCAGTTATCTTCACTGCTAAAAATAGATTTTCCCCATCTTCTTTTACTAAGATGTCTTTTTTCAATTGTTCTCCATCTGCAGATTCTGAAACAGAAAAACTAGTATCTGGCGTAAAATCTGTAATTGCTGCATAGGGGGTAAGTTCACTTCCATCTAATTGGACAACTGAGCCATCTGATCTTCCTTGATAAGCTACGCCATCTAAAAAGATAACTTCACCATCAAGTCCATGCAATGTTCCCAATCCCAGAGTTCCTTTTTCCAATATATGAGCAATCGTTTCTGTTCCATCCATCAAGCCGGCCATCAAAGCTCCTAATGTCCCGTGCTGGTATAAGATTTTTTCAGTCATGTCGACACTTCCTTAATAGAATTGATCTGGTAAGATTGTTTCTCCCAATTTCTCATTATCACGGTAATCGATTGGAATATCAATAATTACGGGTCCTTCTGTCGCAAATCCTTCTTCTAAAGCTTTTTCTAATTCCTCTACACTTGTAGCTCGGATTCCTTTAGCACCAAAAGCTTCTGCATATTTCACAAAATCAACTGGACCAAAGTCTACACCTGACGCCCGTTGATATTTCATTTTTTCTTGGAACTCTACCATATTGTAGCGTCCATCATTCCAAATCAAATGAACGATATTCAATTTTTTACGTACGGCCGTTTCTAAATCTTGGGCAGAGAATAAAAATCCGCCATCTCCGGAAACTGATACGATTTGTGTATTTGGACGTACCAGTGCAGCAGAAATTGCCCATGGTAATGCTACACCAAGCGTTTGCATACCATTACTGAATAACAGATGTCGGGGTTCATAACTTCTAAAGTGGCGTGCCATCCAAATATAATGACTCCCTACATCTACAGTAACGGTCATATCATCTGTTACTTTTGACTGAAGTGTGTTGATGACTTCTAAAGGATGCAAAATACCTGCTTCTCCTTTTGATTGGACAATATCCCGCTCCGTTAGTTTTGCTTGAAGAGAAGCTAAATATTCTTTCGCATCTTCTGACACTTGTTGAGGCTCTAATGAACCTGTCAATAAATCAAGAGTAGCTGAGATATCGCCAATCAACTCTCTTTCAGGCTGCATAAACGGATCGATTTCAGCTGGTGCTTCATCGATCACAATGATCCGCGCATCTTTTTCTGCGTTCCAGTTTCTTGCTTCGTATTCGATTGGATCATAACCAATTGCGATGACTAGGTCGCTTCGTTTCAAAAGCATATCGCCTGGTTGGTTTCTAAACAATCCCACACGACCAAAGAAATGCGCTTCTAATTCACGTGAGATCACTCCAGCTGCTTGGAATGTCTCTACAACAGGCAATGCTGTCTTTTCAACTAATTGTCGGATAGCTAATGTTTCTTTTTCGCTTGATCCCCGCATACCTACTAATAATACCGGTAGTTTTGCTTCCCTGATGCGTTCGGCTAAGTAACGGATATCATCTGCAGAAGCAGAACCTAATTTAGGATCACTCAATGGCTTGATGATATTACATTCAACTGGCGCATCCACTACGTCTTGAGGAATACTGATAAAACTCGCTCCTTTTTTTGAGCTCTTAGCCATACGATAAGCATTGGCAATCACTTCTGAAATTGTTTCCGGATCTTGGATTTCTGCACTGTATTTTGTGATTGGCTGGAACAGCGCTGCATTATCCATGCTTTGATGGGTCAACTTCAATAGATCGCTTCGTTTTACTTGCCCGGCGATTGCTAAAACTGGGTCTCCTTCTGCTGTCGCTGTTACCAAACCTGTAGCTAAGTTACTAGCACCTGGACCACTTGTTGCGATAACAACCCCTGGTTCTCCTGTGATACGTCCGATTGCTTGTGCCATAAATGCAGCATTTTGTTCGTGACGAGTTACGATTAATTCAGGACCTTGATCCTCTAATTCATTAAATACACCATCGATTTTTGCGCCTGGTATACCGAATACATAATCAACGTGATGGTTAATCAAACTTTCTACTACAGATTTCGAACCTTGTTTCATTTTTTCAGCCATTGAACATCGTCCTTTTTATGCTTTATTTTTAATTATTAGTTAGAAATAATCACAAACAAGTGATACAGTTTCTAAACCTGTTTCATTCAGAAGTATAGCACGTTTTATTTCATTTGTTTAGTCATATGTTTCAAAAAATGAAAAAGAATGACAGATTTTACATAAAAAACTGTCATTCTTGGTTGAAAGTTTCAATTTATAAATTCTACAGATCCATCGTTTTCATCAATTTACGATTGTTGAAGTAAATCAAACCAAATACGATAGAAGGACCTAGTAGAATACACCATTGGGGCTTTACGAAAAAGAAGAGAAACAAACTTGTCAATAGTAAAAAATCTAGTAAACTCACATACCATTTTTTCAACGTATAGTAGAACGCTATTCGTAGAACTTGATTTGGTTTCGACGCTGGATTTCTCACCTGAAAATACCAGCAGTTGATGCTAAAGGAAACTGATAAACAAGCAAGTAAAACAAACAACGGAATCAACCATTTTCCATAATAAAAACGTATAAAAAAGAAACAATCAAAAATCGCTATCACACTAACTATCCAAGCAAATAGCCAATAAAAAAATCCCTTTAGCCAAAATCGGCGAAACGTCTTTATGAACAAACGTACTGATGAAAAACTTTTTTCTTTTGCTAATTCTTCTGTCATGCATATCATCACGATGCAACCCGGACCAATAAAAAGCAAAGAAAAAATAAGGGAAAAGACATTCCTTCCATCTATTGACAAAAGGAACGCAGCTGCTATATACAAGAAATTGACACACCAAAAACAAAGGCTACTTGCCAATGATTCATACAACCAATAAAAGAATTCCATATAAACATTTTTGTCAAAACGCTGCTCTTTCATAATCGCCTCCTATTCCTTCATTCCTGATGAAGCGATCCCTTCTACAAAATATTTTTGCATCGCTAAAAATATAAAAGCAACAGGAAGAACAGAAACAACTGAGGCAGCCATGATTAATGCGTACTCTGCATCAAATAGCCCAATAAACATTTTCAACCCTAACTGGATTGTTTTATTTTCCGTAGAAGACAAATAAATGAATGGCCCCATATAATCGTTCCATGTATTAACGAATGTGATGATCGTCAAACTGGCAATCGCCGGTTTTGTAAGGGGTAAAATGATCTTTCGATAGATTCCCCATTCTGATAAGCCATCGATCCGCGCGCTCTCACATAAAAAATCTGGGATACTACTGTAATATTGCTTCAACAAGAACACACCAAAAGCATTGAACGCTTGTAATAGCACCAATGACCACAACGTATCTGTCAAACCCACTTTTCTCATCATGATGAACTGAGGGATCATATAAGACTGCCAAGGGACAGCAATTGTGCCGATATATGCTAAAAATAAAATATCGCGCCCTTTAAAATTCAGTTTAGAAAACCCATAAGCAGCAAAACTAGAAGTAAACAACTGAATCAATGTGATCACAACGCTTAAAAAAGCTGTATTCTTAAAAAACGTTACTAAAGGAATACGAGACCAAATAACCAGATAGTTCTCTAAATGCCAAGTTTTAGGGATCCATTGAATCGGAATCGTGAACACTTCATTATTTGCTTTGAATGAAGCAGAAACCATCCATAAAAAAGGAATGATCGTCAATAAAGCTAATACAATCAGCAGAATCATACCCAACCATTGAATAAAGGGCATGTTTTTTGAACGAATTTTTGCTTTTTTTCTTTCATTTCGAACACTCTCTTCCATATCACACCTCCTAAGTACGACGCTTATTCCAAGAAAATTGAACAACCGTAACGCCCAAAACAATTACGAACAAAACAAGTGAAATAGCTGAAGCATAACCAAAATCAAATTTTTTGAATGCTTCATTGTAGATTTGGTAAACCAGCACATTTGTCGCTCGACCAGGGCCGCCATCCGTCATCACTTGCACAAGGTCAAACACCTTGAAACAATTGATGACAAGCATGATCGTTACAAAGAAGGTTGTTGGTCTCAACGAAGGTAATGTCACATTCAAAAATTGTTTCCAACGGTTTGCTCCATCTAGCGAAGATGCTTCATATAGTTCTTTTTGGATACTTTGTAGTCCTGCAAGGTATAGAATCATGTAATAACCCATCCCTCGCCAAATACTGACAATTACAATTGCCCAAAGCGCCCAATTTGAACTTGAAGTCCAACCTGGAGGATGTTCAATAAATCGTCTTAAAAAGATATTAATAGGTCCCACTGTTGGATGAAACAACATATTCCAAACAACAGCAATTGCTACTAAGGAAGTAACATACGGAAAGAAAAATATCGTACGAAAAAGCTTCATCCCTCTAATTTTCTGATTTAGTAGTAAAGCTAGCCCTAACAAACAAACAAGTGTGCCAGGCACTACAGCAGCGGTATATAAAAAAGTATTTTTCAAAGAAATCCAAAATGTCTCATCGTTGGCCATTTTACGAAAGTTATCTAGTCCAGCAAATTCTGGCGTTGAAAAAGAATCCCATTTCATAAATGCTAGTACAAGCGAAAACAGGATTGGTATTAATGTAAAAACGAAAAAACCAATGAAATTCGGGGCGATAAACGAATAAGCGATCCACGTTCGTTTTCTACGCAAATGATTTGTAGCTTTCTTATTTATACTATTCTCCATTTCGATGACGAAACCAAGAGTGTTTGATCTCTTGGCTTCTCTCCTTTCATGATTATTCTTTTTCCGCAGCTACACGTTTCTCCATATTTACCGTTCCTTTTTCCGGCGTTTCATCTCCAACCAAAACTAAGTCATGTTCTTCTTGTAAAATCTTATCGATTGCAGGCCCATACGTATCAATCGGAAATTCAAGTTTGATTTCATCAGGAGAAAAAGCTTTTTTAGAAATTTCATCCGTTGGCATTCCAGCGAGATTAAAATAAAGCTGATCAATCTCATCCGTACGATATGAAGGAACTACTCCTACTCCTGCTAATACTTTTGCTCCTTCTTCACTGGCTGCAAATTCAATAAATTCTTGCGCCGCTTTTTGTTTCTTTGAGTTTTTATTGACAGCAAATGCTGTTGGTGAGCCAAACGTCGTGACCGATTCTCCTTTTTTCTTCTGAGGAATAGCTGTAATTCCCCATTCTACTTCTGTCTTACTTGCTTCTTTGTTTGCGAGTATGCCAGCCATATACCAAGTTCCCATGTACATCATTGCTGCTTTTTGTTCTTCAAATTGAGACTGATAGGTTACTTTCGTTGATTTAGCCGTGCCAAAATCCATCTGCGCGCCTTCTTTCTGCATCCTCAATGCTCGATCATAATAATCAGTCATATATTGATAATCTGGTTCAACAAGATTCGCCTCGTTTTGAGCAGCTGCAATAGCTTGGATTGTCGAACGCCAGATATGTTGATATGCTCCGTAAACTTGTCCGTCATTTTTACTAAGTTTTTTTGCTAAATCTTCATATTCGTCCCAAGTTAGATTTTTTGGATATTCGATTCCTGCATCATCAAACATTTTCTTATTGTAATATAGTACCCAAAAGTCCGCTCGATATGGCAATGCATATGTTTTTCCATCGATATCATACATTTCATATGTTTCTTCAGCAGCATCAGTGTCTAATTCTCTAATTCGTTCTGTTTGATCGACTAACTGATCTCGTAAAGCATAATTTGAATACGACAAAAGATTTTTCATCGTCAATACATCTGTCGTGTCTCCAGAAGAAAGCATCGTGGTGAGTTTCGTATCATAATCATCTGAAGCAATATCTACTGCTTTCACTTTGATTCCCGTTTTCTTTTCGAATGCTTCAAAGAGCGCTTTGAATTCAGGTGTTGTTTCATAATTCCATGTCGAAACGGTAATTTCATTTGCTGATTCTTCACTACTGTCTTCTTGATTACCACAAGCACCAAATACGAGTGACATTCCTAAAACTATTGATCCAATCATCATTTTTTTCCATCGCTTCATTATATGAATCCTCCTCTTCTCTTATACATCACCAGTAACAGTACCATGTTTTAGCTAGACGAGTGATCCCTTCTACATAAAAGTAATCGCCCCAGATCACACATTCATCTACACCTTTTAAGCTGTTTTTATCATAAACGGCATGGAGAGGCAGCCCGTTTGATCCATCTACTTGTTTCGTTGTATAGTTTTTTTGTAATTCTCCCAAGATTTTGACTGCCATCTCTTCGTAATCGAAATGACGATGATCTGAAACAGGCAGTTGTTTGGAAAGTTCTAACAATCCGCATGCAGCTATTGCTGCCGCAGAGCTATCTTTTTCCTCTTGACTACCTTCTTTGAATATTAGATCCCAATAACAAATCAAATCTTCAGGAAGCTCTTGTAGAAAATAATCAGCAAGTTGCGTGGCGGTCTCTAAAAAAGAACCGTCTCCCGTATACAAGTAACTTAATGTGAATCCATAGATCCCCCACGCTTGCCCGCGCGCCCAACAGGATTCATCTGAATAACCTTGTTGCGTACGACCATATTTAGGCACTCCAGTAACATCATCAAAGTAATACGTATGGTAAGTAGTAGCATTGTCTCTCACAATATACTTTTGAGTTTGTTTCGCATGGTTGTAGGCAGCTGTTTTATAACTCTCATCTCCGGTAGCCTCAGTAGCAAAGTAAAGTAATGGCAGATTCATCAAACAGTCAATGATCATACGTCCACGCTGCTTTGGATCATCTAAGTCTCCCCAAGCTTGGATAATTTGAGATTTGGGAGAATACC
>NZ_JAKZIW010000035.1:0-24320 GCF_031143325.1 Enterococcus sp. FR204
AAATAAAAAGATTGACTTTGCAGGAGGAAAAAAATGAAAAACAAACGATTAATAACAGTTGTAGTAATTATTTTAGTTTATTTAGCAGGTGCATTTATTTATGGAAAAGCCTCAGGCGAAAAAGAAAGTACTTCGACGAACCAGACAAAAAAAACAACAGTTGTTGGGGTATTGCAATACGTGAGCCATCCGGCATTAGATGAGATTTATCGAGGAATCAAAGATGGTCTGAAAGAAGAAGGATTAAAAGAAGGAGAAAATCTTGAGATCAAATTTCAAAATGGACAAGCCGATCAGAGCAAGCTAGCCACAATGAGTCAACAGCTAGTACAATCGGATCCAGATGTCTTGATTGGAATCGCAACACCTGCCGCTCAATCATTAGCAAACACGACTTCATCGATCCCAGTTGTGTTAGGTGCTGTAACGGATCCTGTGGGGGCTGGATTAGTCGCTTCTTTAGAGAAACCTGGTGGTAATGTAACAGGTGTTTCTGATCAGCCGCCTGTTGCTTCACAAATCAAGCTTGCTTCTGATTTGTTGCCAAATGCAAAAAAAGTCGGAATCTTGTATGCTTCTTCAGAGGATAATTCAAAATACCAAGTAGCACAAGCAGAAGAAGCTGCAAAAAAAGAAGGGTTAGAATCAGTAAAATATGCGGTGCCTTCCACTAATGAGATTGCACAAACGGTTCAAGTGATGAGCCGACAAGTCGATTTTATCTATGTTCCATTAGATAATACCATTGCCAATGCGATGCAAACAGTGGTAAAAGAAGCAAACAAAGCAAATATCCCCGTCATTCCATCTGTGGATACAATGGTGGAACAAGGTGGACTAGCAACAATCGGGATCAATCAATATCAATTAGGGCTTCAAAGCGGTAAGATGGCGGCAGAACTTGCGAGTGGAAAAGAAAAACCGGAAACGACGCCTGTTTATACATTTGATCAAGGGGATACAGTGATCAATCAATCTCAAGCTGATCGCTTAGGAATCATTGTTCCCCAATCGATGAAGGAAAAAGCCAAAATCATTACAGATGACTCGCAGCAAGAAACATCTAAGGAGGATGACAAATGATCGTATCAGCTATTTCACAAGGCATGCTTTGGGCAATATTAGGATTAGGGATTTTCATGACTTATCGGATCTTAGACTTTCCTGATATGACGACAGAAGGGTCCTTCCCATTAGGTGCTGCTGTCTGTGTGACAGCTATTACTCATGGGGTAGCGCCGATTGTAGCTACATTATTAGGCGTAGGTGCTGGCATGATAGCAGGACTCGTTACGGGGTTACTTTATACAAAAGGAAAGATACCGGTTATTTTAGCAGGGATTTTAGTGATGTCAGGATTGAACTCAGTTATTTTGTTTGTGATGCGAACACCAAATCTTTCTTTATTGAATCATCCGATTCTACAAGACAGCTTCCATCGCTTTGGGTTACCTGATTACTTTGACATAGTCCTTCTTGGCTTCATCTCTTTGGGCATCTTGATTGCTGTACTGCTATTCTTCTTCAATACAGATTTGGGTCAAGGCTATATTGCGACAGGAGACAACGAAACGATGGCTCGGTCGTTAGGGATAAAAACCGATCGTATGAAAATTTTAGGTTTAACTTTGTCGAACGGTGTCATTGCATTATCCGGTGCGCTGATTGCCCAGAACGACGGATATGCAGATGTAAATAAAGGGATTGGCGTAATCGTCATCGGTCTTGCTTCCATCATCATCGGTGAAGTGATCTTCCAAGAATTGACGCTAGCAGAAAGATTGATTGCTATTGTTGTCGGCAGTATCATTTATCAGCTATTGATTTTAGTAGTAATCAAACTAGGGTTTGACACGACTTATCTGAAGTTGTTCTCCGCTATCATCTTAGCTATTTGTCTGATGATCCCGCAATTGAAGAAAGCACTGAACTTAAAAACGGGTTTTGAGAAGGAGGCATAGTAATGACTGATATATTGACAATCAAAAATGGCAGAAAAGTCGTAAACAATGGAATGAATGAAGAGAAAGTACTATTGGATGAAATTAACCTTACAATCAGAGAAGGGGACTTCATCACTGTCCTTGGCGGGAATGGTGCTGGAAAAAGCACACTGTTCAATACGATCGCTGGTACGCTTCAACTCAGTCAAGGATCGATCTCTTTTAAAGATCAGCTGATCACAAAAGATTCAGAAGAAAAAAGAGCACGATTCCTTTCTCGAGTTTTCCAAGACCCCAAGATGGGAACGGCTCCTCGGATGACAGTAGCAGAAAATTTGCTACTTGCACAAAAAAGAGGTCAAAAACGGAAATTCCGTTTACGTAACTTGAAAAATCAAAAAGAAGATTTTTTCAGACTATGTCAAGAAGTCGGTAATGGCCTAGAGCAACACTTGGATACTCCAGCGGGTGAATTATCTGGTGGTCAACGCCAAGCATTAAGCTTGCTGATGGCGACGATCACAGCTCCTGAGTTACTATTATTAGATGAACATACTGCAGCTTTAGATCCTAAAACAGCTAAAGCATTAATGCGATTAACAAATCAGCGGATCAATGAACAAAAATTGACTTGTCTTATGATCACGCATCGAATGGAAGACGCCTTGAAATACGGAAATCGTCTGATCGTACTTCAAAAAGGAAAAATCGTTCAAGATATTTCTGAAAAAGAAAAGCAACATTTGACAATGGGCGACCTTTTGCAGTTCTTTGAAGAAGTAGTGGATTGATTTCGACAGAAAAATTCCTTTCAGTAGAAGGACTTGAAAACTCATTGACATCTTCCTTTGATTCATCCTATACTTAAAACGATAAACAATTAAACATATTTGGGTGTTTTGTAGGATCACGTAGTCAATGATTTTAACAATTAAATAGAATATTCTTTGCTCTGACAAGTAAACGATGAGAAAAGAATTTGCTACTTTGCCACCTAGACGTTTCGTACTTTTTCGTATCAAACGCTAAGTGGCTTTTTTTATTGAAGCAAGAACAAAGGAGGAATAAGATGATTTCTGGACAAACCAAATTAGCTGGGATCTTTGCTGATCCGGCTTCTCACAGTTTATCCCCATTGATGCACAATACTGCTTTTGAAGCAAACAACATCGATGCGGTGTATTTAGCTTTCCAAGTAAATCCAATGAATTTGAAGCAAGCAGTCGAAAGTATTCGAACTTTTGATATGTTAGGTGTAAATCTTTCGATGCCGAATAAAACAGCGGTTATTCCTTATCTGGATGAGGTAAGCCAGGAAGCGCAATTGATCGGAGCAGTGAATACGATCGTGCACGAAAAGGGTCGTTTGATTGGCTATAATACCGATGGTGCGGGCTTCATGCAATCCGTGCAAGAAGCTGGGATTTCGATCAAAAAGAAAAAAATGACTCTACTGGGAGCTGGAGGTGCAGCAAAGGCAGTCACTGTTCAAGCAGCGTTAGACGGCGCTGAGGAAATCGTAGTTTATAAACGAAACAACCAAACATTCGCTCAAGTAAAAGAAACATTCGAACAACTCAGCTATCGAACTTCTTGTAAGATAAAAGTTCGTGACTTTGCCGATACGCATCAATTAAGAAAAGACTTGAAAGAAAGCTGTCTTCTAGTCAATGCAACAGATATTGGGATGGGAAAGAAAATCAATCAGTCACCGCTCTTAGATATAAGCATGATGCATGAGAATCTAGCGGTTTTTGATTTGATTTATGCACCTAGAGAAACACGTTTATTAAAAGAAGCAAAAAAAGTAGGAGCAAAAGGATACAATGGACTTGGCATGTTGATCTACCAAGGAGCAATCGCGTTTGAATTATGGACAAAGGAAAAGATGCCGATCCATGTGATTGAAAAGCTGTTTGATTAAAAAAGGATAATAGATAAAGATCTTTTATTCTCGCATAAACGGTCTCAAGAAAAGTAATCCTTTATGTATCGAAGCATTTATTTTGTTATTTTTTATTAAATTATCAAAAAATGATAGGCTTTTGTCGATTGGTTATCGTATCCTTTATTTATCAGTAAGAAACGAGGAGGAACCACAATGAGTCGGATGGATCGCTATAAGGACATCCATAAGAAGGCGAAACCTCTGAAGCGGGATACGGGGAGTATTTTTGCTAGAAGAGAACGAAAACGAACGCGTATGGAAAATGAGGAAGACGCTACCCGTATTTATGAAAGAGAGCAGCATTCATTTGAACATTTGAACCAATACGAGCAACAGATATACAGAGATGCACCAAGAGCAGAAGAACAACAAAAAAATAAAAAATTTTTCAATCGGCAAAAGAAGAACAAACCGTTAAAACCTCGAAGAAAGCGATCGTGGAAAAAAATCATTCTATCGATTTTGCTTGTTTTGATCCTTTATTCAGGTATCTCATTTTTTATTGGTAAATATGTAGCTGAACATGACACAAGCTTAGAGGCAGCGACTTCAGAAACCTTTCATGGGCAAAAAGCGACGAATGGTGCGCATAATATTTTGATCCTTGGAAGTGATACACGCGGAGAAGATGCCGGGCGAGCCGATACGATCATGGTCTTACAGTTGGATGGTCCTTCCCATAAGCCGAAACTGATTTCTTTTATGCGTGACAGCTTCGTTACGATCCCAGGGGTAGGACAAAATAAGATCAATTCAGCTTATGCATACGGAGGAGCCGATCTAGTGCGTCAAACTTTAGTAGAAAATTTTGGAATCGATTGTCAATACTATGCGAAAGTCGATTTCAAATCGTTTGAAAAAGTGATCGATGCCTTATTCATGAACGGAGTGAAGATCGATGCAGAAAAAGATCTGAATCTGGATGGTGTAGATATTAAAAAAGGGGTCCAGAAGATGGATGGACATGATCTTTTGCAGTACGCACGTTTCCGAATGGATGAACAAGGAGACTTTGGCCGTGTCAGACGCCAACAGCAAGTAATGAATGCTATCTTCAGCCAATTGAAGAATCCATTGAATCTGATCCGTGCACCTTATGCAGCTGGTAAAGCTTTAGGGTATACATCCACAGATGTCACTGCTTGGTTCTTGACGAAAAACCTCTTTTCGATTGCACGAGGAGCTGGTGGCATTGATCGAATAAGTGTGCCAGTAGACGGTTCGTGGAATTATGGGCAAAGTGATTATGCTGGCAGTATTCTTGAAATTGATAATCAAATGAATCAATCTGCTATTACAGATTTTTTGAATAAATGATCATAAAAAAGATCAAGAAGAAGCTGCGCAAGGCTTTTGTCATGAATCAATCAAACGATTCACTCGTAAAAAACGCTTTCTTATGGTAGATTTAACCAAGAGAGGAGCTGTTTACATTGGATATCTATCTGAACTTCAAAAATGAGTCGCGTGAAGCCATCGCTTTTTATGAAAAAGTTTTTGAGACTGAAGCATCAGGTATCACCACATACGGTGAAATGCCTGGAATAGAACAAATGAACTTGCCAGAAGAAGCAAAAAATCTAATCACGAATGCACGGCTGAACATTTATGATACATTAGTTATGTTTGCAGATACGCCAGAAGGAATTGGTCCTGAATTAGTTGTGGGAAATAATGTTTCTTTAGTCATCCAGACAAGAAATGAAGAAGAAACGAAGCGTCTATTTGAAAGCTTAGCTGAGGGTGGTAAGATAGAGATGCCGCTGGATGCTGTTCCGTGGGCTCAATTGTATGGGATGGTAACTGATCGATTTGGCATCAACTGGCAGATCAACCAAGAGTGACAGCTAAAGATGAATATTTTTTGGAAACATCATGCAGCAAACGGAACATCGTTTGTTTGCTTGATGTTTTTTGTGCCTATTTCGACTATACGGTATCTTTTTTTTTTTGCCAGATGCGAAAATATGTTCCATAATAGAGAAGTCCGCAAAAATCAAGTAACGGAGGTCAGAAGATGAAGACGGTGATACTAGCTGAAAAACCTTCACAAGCAAAAGCCTATGCCGAAACCTTCCAACAGCGAGAGCGATATGAAGGGTATTATGAAATCAGCGATCCATTGTTTGCTGGTGAAGTAACCATCACTTATGGTTTTGGACATTTGGTAGATATGGTTGCTCCAGGAGCTTATGAAGAGCGTTGGGCAAAATGGTCGTTAGAAAATTTGCCTATTTTCCCAGAAACCTTCCGTTACGAAGTTCCAAGGGACAAACGTACACAATTTTCGATCGTAAAACGAGAGTTACAGTCAGCTGATACCATCATTATTGCAACAGATGGTGATCGAGAAGGTGAAGCCATCGCGTGGTCGATTATTCGACAAGCAAACGCATTTTCTAAGGAAAAGAACTATTTACGTTTGTGGATCAATTCTCTTGAAAAAGAAGCAATCTATGATGGTTTTAAGAATCTTCAACCTGGGAAGAACTATTTTCCAAAATATAAAGAAGCGCAAGCAAGGCAGAACGCTGATTGGCTGATTGGAATGAATGGAAGTCCATTATATAGCTTGCTACTTCAACGAAAAGGGATTGATGGCAGTTTTTCTCTTGGTCGTGTACAAACACCGACACTCTATATGATTTATCAGCTGCAAGAAGAAATCAAACACTTCAAAAAAGAAACGTACTTTGAAGGAGAAGGTTTAATTACGACAAACAAAGGGCATTTTTCTGGAAAAATCGTACCAAAAAAAGCATTTAAAACCCAAGAAGAGTTAACGAAGGAAATAGAAAAACTTGGAGCGCATTTAGGTAAGCAAAACGGACGGATTCTTGAAGTTACGAAAAAGGAAAAGAGGTTGCATAGTCCACGTTTATTTTCGCTATCTAGTTTGCAGACAAAGATGAATCAGCTAATGAAAGCAAGTGCCAAAGCTACACTTGATGCTGCTCAAGGATTGTACGAAAGCAAGTTTCTAAGCTATCCAAGAACGGATTCCTTTTACATTACAGAAAATGAGCATTAGTATCTGGTTAAACATCTGCAAAATTATAAAAAATTTTTAGGAATAGAAGAAGTACAGACAACTGAGATCAAAGCAAAGAAACGATATGTCGATGCGAAAAAAGTTCAAGAACATCATGCAATTATTCCGACAAAGACGATTCCGACTCCTGCACGCTTTGCGAAGCTTTCCAAATTACAGCAAGCAATCTATTTGCAAGTTTTGCGCACTACTGTGGCTATGTTTGCTGCAGATTATATCTACGAAGAGACGACCGTAATGACGGGCGTACAGCAATTAAAGCTAAAAAGCATCGGAAAGATCCCATTACAGCAAGGTTGGCAGGAAATCTTACGCATCAAGTCAAAAAAGAAAGAAGCTCAGACTCTTCCTCCTATCGTAGAAAATGAAGAAGCAGAAGTAGAACTGAAAAGTATGGAGAAAGAAACACAACCTCCAAAACCCTATACCGAAGGGACGTTGATCACAGCAATGAAAACTGCGGGAAAAACGCTGGATAATGATGAAGCGCAAGAAATTCTCAAAGAAGTAGAAGGAATAGGGACAGAAGCTACACGAGCCAATATCATTGAAAATCTTAAGCAGAAGCATTACATCGAAGTCAATAAAAACGAAATAACTGTTACGCCAAAAGGAATCACTCTTTGTAAGGCAGTAGCCAATGAACCATTACTGACGAGCGCAGAAATGACTGCGCGCTGGGAAGGGTACTTGAGAAAAATTGGTAAACAAGAAGGGACACCATCTGTTTTTTTAGAGAATATCAAAAAATTCATCCTACATTCTTTATACTAAAATCGCTACATGCTTGAATCCGGAATGCGACTTCAAATTGTGGCCAACAGTAGCTAAAAAGAAGCTGACTAAAACGAATCTCAGAGATTTACTTTCAAAAGGAAAGACAAGTAAAGTTGTCAAAGGTTTTACTGGTAAAAAAGGGAAATTCGATGCAGTTTTAGTATTAAAAGAAGATATGACAATCGGTTTTTCTTTTCCATGGATCGAAAACAGTGGAACAAAAGCAGTTGATGGAAACAAAGAAACATCAAGAAAAAATAATGAAAACGAAGTAGAGTAAATGAAACAGTGAAATAGCGGAATATTTATTCCGAAAAGTGAGAATATAAATACCAATAAAACTAAAAAATATCAGTGAATCAAGCAAAAATGTTGGGGTAGGCTGATTTTATATAGATAGCAAGGAGTTTTTTTATTTGAAAAAAGTGCATTCATTTTTAAATTATCTTATGGGAGCAATCACGATTGTGGCTGTGTACCAAGCATTTCTAAAGTATCCTGATTACGGGACGAAGTTGTTGTCATTGACGCACAATCAAACAGCATATTCACCAACGTTGATTTTATCGACTTTGACTGCAGGAGCTAAAAGCGCTACTTATTTTTTTCATAAAACGACAAGCATGCTAAAGCGAAAGAAACAGCGAAAACAATTGTTGATGGTGGTAGCGGCTATGATCATTATTTATTTTCTACCAGTTATTACACAAGTATTTCATCAATATTTTGGTTAAGAATACGAGAGTTTGTGACAAAAGTCATGTCACAAACTTTTTTCTTTGTCATTTTTTCGTAAGAAAAAGCAAAATAAAAGTATATACATTGATTAAAAGTATATACTTGGATATAATGTACTTACTATAGAATGAGAATGGTATAGAGGGTGGCGAAATATGAAAAAAATGAAAAAGTATAAAATTAGAAAATCTGGCAATAGCGATGTAACAACTATCCCACCAGAAGTAAAAGAATTCATGGGTGTGCAGACAGGTGACGCAATCAGTTATGTTTTTCAATCTGATGGTTCTGTACGAATGATCAAAGCACAAGAAGAACCTGATATTGATTCATTAGTTGATTCGATCATGAATCAATATGAAGACGCGTTAAAAGATTTGGTTGATTTATGAGGTATCTTTCGACTAAAGAAATTATCAAAATCAACGCGAAAGTTATTTTACGTCACTCGCCAGGCGAAATGATCGGTGTAAAAGATGCCAATGCATTAGATATGGCCGTCAAACAGCCTTCACAAGCAGTATTCAATCAAGAACTCTATCTTGAAATCTATGAAAAAGCGGCAATTTTAGCAATTAATTTAGCTAAAAAACATCCTTTTCATAATGGCAATAAACGAACTGCTCTTGTTGCCATGTTGTTGTTTCTTCAATTGAATAATTGTCCAGTTGCTTTTTCTCGTCAAGAAGCTGTTGATTTTATCATAATAATTACCACTAGTTCATTGGATTTCGATTCACTAAAGTCCAAGATAACCAATTATTTACGACAAACCGCAATAAAATGAACGAATTAAAAACTTTATGCTGATTTTTTTGTATGGTTAATCATACAAAATAGTTTTTTCATAAAAATATGGATTAATTTTGAAATAATTGATTTAAAAGGAATACAAAAGAGTGGATAGTAGGAAATAGTGGTTTAGAACTAGTGGACTGGTTTTTTATATATTTTAGTTTACATAATATATATTATACAAAGTAGATTCAGAAAATGATAAACCTTTCTCGAACGGTTTTTTATCAAAAATCGTCATTTTTCCATCAAAATCTGCTTATGCAAAATTATAAAAAAATTTTGCAGTTTTTCTTACTTTTTTTGTCGTTTAATTGAATGATAAAAACCAGTTTCTTTATTCAGTTAATCAAATATGAACGAATTAGATATGAATCATTGTATTTGCCGTTGCGGAAGGATTTTTTAATTAACCACAGATAAACATTGATAACGATTCGCTTATTGTAATCAACAGATTAAATTTCATATGTTCATATGTACGGATACATTTTCGGACCGATTAATTTTAACCATTCTGTTTATTTGCTTACCTATTAGATATCAATAAAAAACTGCTTAACAGCTATTTCAGCTGTTAAGCAGTTTTAGGATTTTTAGTTCATATTCATTGTTTCTTATAATACAGTGTTCAATACTTCTCTTAAAGCACTTGTTGATTTGCTGAACATTGCTTTTTCTTCTTCGTTGATTGATAATTCAACAACTTCACGAACACCATTTTCGTCAACGATTGATGGCACACCTGTAAAGATATCTTTTTCGTCGTATTCACCAGTTAAATAAGCAGATACAGGCAATACAGCTTGTTCGTTATTCAAGATAGCTTTTACGATACGTGCAGTACTCATACCAATACCATAGTAAGTTGCTTTTTTACGATCAATGATCTCATAAGCAGCATTACGGACTTTATCAGCAATCACATCTAATTCATCTTGGGCAATACGATGGTCTTTTTCTACAATTTCAAACACTGGTTTACCACCGACAGTTGTATGTGACCATGCAGCAACTTCTGAATCACCATGTTCACCTAAGATATAGCCGTGGACGCTGCGTGGGTCAACTTTTAATTTCAATGCGATTTCTTTACGGAAACGAGTTGTATCCAATGTTGTTCCAGTACCGATAACACGTGATGTTGGCAGACCAGATTCGTTCCAAGCGATATATGTCAAAATATCTACTGGGTTTGAAGCAACAACGATAATACCGTCGAATCCTGATCCCATGATTTCTTTTACGATTTGGCGCATGATTGACGCATTTGTTTTAACTAAATCTAAACGAGATTGACCAGGTTTTTGGTTGATACCAGCTGTGATAACAACGATATCAGCATCTTTACATTCTTCATAGCCACCTGACCATACAGCCACATTTTCATCGCCCCAAGACATACCATCTAAAAGGTCCAATGCTTCCCATTCTGCTTTTTCTTGATTCACATCGATCAATACTAATTCATTAGAGATTCCTTGGTTGATCATTGCATAAGCGATACTTGTTCCAACAAAACCTGTACCGACGATTACTACTTTACGACTTGTTTTTTTCATGAATAAACAGCTCCTTTTCATAACTATTTGTTACTTTCATGAAAAGTATAGTCTTGTTTATTCATTTTATCAACATGTTAATTATAATAGTTGTTATTATAATTTTTGATGGAAGCGAATTCCTAAATACGCATAACAGATAAATGACAAATGTTTACACCTATATCCCCTGATAATACAACCAAAAGTTTAGAACTGAAAATAAATCCAAAAAAATTCGCTGCAACGATATAATAAGACAGCAACCGCACCTAAAACAATTTTCCTTCATATGCTTTAGTGAAAGATTTTCTTCTTAATGTTTGTTTCTCCATTTATTGGGAGTACATGTTGAATACTTTTTGAATAATTTGAATAAAGAAGTCGTTTGTTTATATCCGATACGATTAGCGATCTCTTCCAACGAAAAACTCGTTTCTTGAATCAGTTCCAACGCAAAGTCGAATTTTTTCTTTAGAACCAGTTCTTGAAAGGAAGCATCAAAATACATTTTCAATTTATTACTAAGATAGACCGGATTGTAGCCAAAATGAGCTGCTGTTTCTTTTAACGTACAAGAAGTAAAATGCTTATCGATATAATCTAATACTCTAAGCATCTCATTTTCTGCGCATCCATCTGCTGATGAAAAGCTTTGTTGTTCTAATAAATGAGTCAATTCGATCAGTAATAGTGATGTATAGAGATTTAACGAACGGATCTTATGACTGTATGTATCAAAATAAATCAACAGCATATTTTCAATCAAATGCGTCAAGCGACTTGTTTTTCCGCCGCGAAAATGAATGAATTGTGTATGTTCTCCTTTTTCTTTTGATGCATTGATCAAAAAAGAAGAAAGTAGATTATTTGTGCTTGCCAAATGATTCAATATCTCTGTAGATAAGGTTTCTTCTTTTAATAAGATATTGATTAAAATATCCTCTTGCCCTGTGTATTCGATTCTTTGAGTAGCTTCTTTATCAATGATCACCACGTCACTTTCTTCCATCTCTATCCTTTCTCCATTGATAATTTGTAAACATGTACCGCTATACATATAATTGATTTCAACAAAATCATGTGTATGCTCGGGAACTTCCGCATATCGACGGTGTTTACTGATATGAATATTTCCCTGTTGAAATAGATCCCCTCGGTGGATTTTTGGCGGTGTCTGAAGATGGTAAGCTAAGTTTAAATCATTGTTATTCATTCCTTGTTCACGCTGCAGAGTTTCGATTGATTCTTCGTTACGCAAAAAAATGTCTAATTCAGCTAGTTCCAATTGACTCCCTCCTTTTTGTAAGTGGTTTCTTTCGCTTATTAGTTTACGCTGTACTGCTATTATATGCAAAGCTATTTTTGGTTTCATAAAGACTTTCTATGGTTGGGACATGAACTTCCTGTGATTCCGCTATTGAGAGAATAACCACTTCATACTATATTTTTGATAAGCGCTTACAAAAATGAAAGGAACATGCTTATGAATAAAAAGATGATGAAATTTTCTCTGCTGTCAGTCTCTCTTATTCTGACTTCTGCTGGTGCAGTCACGTCTGCAATTCCCAGTATGTCAGCTACTTATGCCACGCGTTCTTTATCTGCTGTTGAATTATTAACGACTGCTCCCTCTTTTATGGTCACTATTTTTGTTTTGATTAGTAGTTTTATTGCTAGGAAAATCGGACAAAAACAAACTGTGATCATCGGATTAGTGATTGCATCGATTTGTGGTATCCTCCCCCTCTTCTCACAAAGTTACAGTATTGTCTTAGCTTCAAGAGCTGGACTAGGTATTGGCTTTGGATTGATCAATTCTTTGGCAGTCAGCATGATTGCTGCCTTTTATCACGGAGATGAACGAGCCTCTATGATTGGTTTTCAAAGTGCATTTCAAGGATTTGGTGCAGCTTCAATGACATTTGTTGCAGGACAGCTAGTACAGTTCGGTTGGCAATATACCTTTTTAGTCTACGCCATCAGCTTACCTATTCTTGTCTTGTTTGTTTTGTTTGTTCCTACACCTGAAACAACTGAACTTCAATCACATGGCACAGCCCCAACAAGACAAGTAATCAAAACGAATCCTAAAATGATTAGTTATGGTATTTTTCTCTTGCTGGTCATCGTGGTATATAATGCTGTATCGATTAAATTAGCCACAGTCCTGACGACTTATTCTCTAGGAAACGAAACTAATGCAGCGAATATCTTAACAATCATGCAATTGGCAAGTATGGCTGCCGGAGTTTGTTTTGGCTGGCTTCAGACAAAAGCACATCGCTATATGCTTACACTTTCTTTACTACTGATGGGAATCGGCTTTGTATTGATTGCCACTGTGATAAACCTGTATGTGATTGGGTTTGGTGCGATCCTAACAGGAATTTCTTTTTCGTTATTCATTCCTTACTTATTCAACCAAGTAAGTATCCAAGCGCCCAAGCACGCGGAGAGTTTCAATACTTCAATCTTATTGGTTGGCGCTAATTTAGGTACTTTCATTGCACCATATGGTTTGCTCTTTCTCTCTTTTGCTTCTCTTGGGAGTAAAACACTTGCTGTTTTCGTCAATGGCAGTATCTTGCTGTTGATTAGCGCGCTTATTAGCCTTCTAGTAGTACACAGGACGAATAGAAAGACAGTGATAAGAGTAGATGAAGAAATAAAAGAACAATTGACAACAAAATAAATTTGATGGAGGTCGTGTAAAATGACAAATGAAAAACATAAAGATAGATGGCTTTGGTATCCTGGAGACTTTGAGATCCGCCATGGACTGCTACAAAATTTCCAACGGGAAGAACGAGGTTTTGACTGGCCAGCGTACTGGTACATGGATGATTGCCATCGGAACGTCAAGTTTAAGAGATATTACTTTCTTGATCAACCTTCCATGTTTAAAGTGACGATCCAAGGAGTTGGGTATGTAGAAATTAATGGACAAAAACATCCATGTGGAAAATGGCTGACTTGTCCAGCTGGTAAAGCAAAAATTCGTATCTTTGTAGGACATACATCAGGGCTACCAGCGATGTTTATCGAGGGAGACGAAGTAAAATCAGATATTGGCTGGACAGCAAGTAATTTTATTGAAAAATATCCAGCTGGCTGGAGTCCGCTTTATGTCGATATCGCAAAAGACCCAAATCAAATCTATTATCAAAAAGAATGCGTCCATCCAGTCACTGAAACGGAGATTGGCGGAGGAATCTTATTCGATTTTGGGCGAGCAGTGAATGGCTGTGTAGAACTAATATCTCTGGATGACCACATCGAATCTATCACTCTATGTTATGGAGAGTCCGATGTAGAAGCTATGGATATCGATTATTGCTACTATAAGCAAATAGCAATGACAAGAAAAATGAAAGCTCGTAAACGCGCTTTTCGCTATTTGTTTATACCAGAGGTTTCTACTGGAATGGTTCAACTTCAAGTTTTTCATGAATTTTTATCTCTTTCGAAACAAGCTGCTTTTTCAAGCGATTCTTCTTTACTGAATCAGATCTGGTCAGTATCAGAAGAAACCTTCAAGTTATGTAGTGATTTGTTTTTTATCGACGGTATCAAACGAGATCGCTGGATTTGGTCTGGAGATGCGTATCAATCATTCATGATCAATCAATATCTTTTTTTTGACGAGGAAATCAATAAACGAATGATATTAGCATTAAGAGGACAAAATGAAATCAAGCAGCATATGAATACTATCGTTGACTATTCGATCTTGTGGTTGATTGGTATCGAAAACCACTATATGATGACGAAAGACTATGAATTTTTACGCATCGTCTACCCTAAGATGCAATCATTAATGAGATACTTGATGGAGCAAACGAATGAATTAGGGTTTATTTATGGGAGAGCAAAAGATTGGATATTTATTGATTGGTCTGAAATGGATAAAGAAGGAACGCTTGCTGCAGAACAAGTCTTATTACTGAAAGCCTATCATTCCATGATCACTTGCGGAGATATCTTAGCTGAAACATATGGAGAGAACGAAAATTATCATACTCATCTCTATCAAGAAAAATATCAACTATTGAAACAAAACCTATTTGACTACTTTTGGGATGAAGAACTTGGCGCTTTTATCGATTGCTATGAATCTGGGAGAAGAAATGTGACGCGTCATGCGAATATTTTCGCTGTTTTATTCGATTTTTCTAACAAAGACCAACAGCAATCGATCTTAAAGAATGTCTTATTGAATGACACTATCACACAGATTACTACTCCATATTTCAAATTCTATGAACAAGATGCTTTATGCAAACTCGGACAGACGAATATCGTCTACCAAACGATTCTTGATTATTGGGGAGGGATGTTATCTCATGATGCGGTAACTTTCTGGGAAGAATACGACCCTACTCAAACAGGAAATGAAAAGTACAGTATGTATGGAGATCCTTATGGAAAAAGCTTATGCCATGCATGGGGAGCAAGCCCAATCTATCTTTTAGGACGCTATTTTATCGGTTTGTATCCAACAAAGCCAGGTTATGAAGAATTTATGATACAACCTAATCTAGATTCATTTGAAACACTGAATTGTACGCTACCTATCAAAGATGGAAAGATTTCGCTTGAAAAAACAAAAGATAAGATCGTGATTACTTCTGATAGAACAGGCGGAACAGTGAAAATGAATGGTAAAAGTTATCCTCTTCTAGCAAAACAGCCACTTGTCTTAACAAGCTATTCAAAAATAAATGCATAAAACAAAAAACTGCTTGCGACATATCAGAAGACTTTAAATCTTCTTCTGATATTGTCCAAGCAGTTTTTATTTTGAAGTTTTCTTAATTCTGTTCTTTAGAAACAATGTTTGTTCTTTTTCCGGCAAAAAGAAAGCTAGATAATACGACAAGTAAAAAGAAAGCGATGATTCCAACTGTCAAGGCCATTTGACCGTATTCTCCTAGTTTCCCAAGTACAAGTCCTGGTACTAGATAATCAGTATCGGCAAATGTAGAAGAAGCGATTTTAAGATCTCCTAATACTGGAAGGATAAATAATGGCAGCCAACTAATCAATAAGCTATTGAAAGCAGAACCAAATACCGCCCCTCTTCTACCGCCAGTCGAGTTGCCGAAGACACCAGAAGCAGCTCCGCAGAAGAAATGTCCTACTACCCCAGGAATGATAACTGTAGTTTGCAAGCCTATCATAGCAAACATTGATAGTGTTCCTACAAAGAAGCTAACAAAAAAGCCAATTAATACAGCATTAGGTGCATATGGAAAAACGATAGGAACATCTAATGCTGGTTTAGAATCGGGTACGAGTTTTTTAGCAATCCCTTGGAATGCTGGAACGATTTCTGCCAACACCATTCGAACCCCTTGAAGGACGATAACAAACCCAGCTGTGAATGTTCCAGCTTGGATCAGTGCAAAGATTACAGCGTTGTCTCCATTGCTTAGTTCTCTTTCAACAAATCCAGGACCAGCTAACAAAGCAAGTGCGACATATACGATCGACATCAAGAGCATGATCGATACAGTAGAATCTCGCAAAAAGCTGAAACTTTTAGGAATCTTTATGTCCTCTGTAGAACGGTCTTTGTTTCCAAAAAAATTTCCGATCCATCCACTAGAAGCATAACCGATATTTCCGGTATGCCCTAACGCAACTTGATTGTTTCCAGTGATGTTCTTCATAAACGGTTGACAAAGAGCAGGCGTAATAGTTAATAGTGTTCCTTCGAAGACCCCGCCTAATAAGATCATCCACAAATTTGCAGTAAACCCCGCGCTTACTAAAATGACTGATGTTAGACAAGAAACATAAAGCATTGCTTGACCTGTAAGAAAAATGAATTTATATCTTGTGAACCTAGCAAGTAAAATATTCACGATCATCCCTACTAGCATGATCAAAGCAGTAGGTGTACCGTATTGTTGCAAAGCAATCGCCACTACTGCTTCATTGCTAGGAACTACTCCTTGAGTATGCAGAGCTGTTTGGAACATCGAAGCAAAAGGGGTTAGTGAATTACTGATTAGACCAGCACCGCCGATCAGTACTAGGAATCCGACAAATGTTTTGATAGTTCCTTGGATCACTTCTGAAAATTTCTTCTTCTGAAGAACGAGACCAAGCAGTGCAATCAAAGAAACGAGGATGGAGGGCTGACTGACGATTGACACAAACAAATTCAACAATTTATCCATTGATAGTTCCTCCCTTGAATCATTTTTATTCTTTTGACAAGATCTTCGTTACTTTTTCTTTTACTTCTTCGCTGTCAATGATCGATTGCAAAGGTACGAGCTTTTCATCAGGTATAGAAGTTAGCGTATCTTTCAAAGAATGCTCAATGAAGAAATAATCAGCCATATCGCTAGATACACTTCCAACATCCGTATGACTTACTTCAAACTCGTCCACATCTGCTCCAAGATCTGCAAGTGCTTGTTTGATGTTCATCTCTACCATAAAACTTGTTCCTAATCCACTTTGACATACTGCAAAAATTTTCATATCATTCGTCTCCTTTTCTTATGATCGCTAATATTTCTTCTTTTGTTGATGCGTGTAATAAATCTTGAAGATTTTGTTTATTAGAAAGTAGCTTTGTTAAATTAGCCAACGCCCGAAGATGTGCCTCATTATCGATAGCAGCTAAACAGATGAACAAACTAATGGGATGGGCTGGATTATCAAGCAGATCCACAGGTTGTTGAAGTTTCAGCAAAGACATCCCTACTTCGTTTACGCCATCTTCTGGACGAGCATGAGGTAATGCGATGTGGTCGCCAATATGGATAAACGCACCATACTGCTCCACGCGCTCGATCATAGCTTTGATATAACTTTCTTCTATTTTATTTTCTGATAATAGCGGCTGTGCGGCAAATGTGATTGCTTCTTGCCAGTTTTTTGGTTGATCCGATAATTGGATCATTTCTTCTGTTAATAATTCAGATAGCATAGGACGTTGATCCTCCTTCTTTTCTAAAAGTTTGTTCATTTTACGATTTAATACTTGATAGAGCTTTTCTTCGTCTACGCCTTCTTTTAATTCGATATAAGGCAGTAGCGCCGACAACAATTCTTGGGCAGAAGGCATTGAAAATCCTGGTATCAGCCAATCTCTTTGTACTTGATTGATCAGCTGATTTTTTTCCAAGTCAGTCATGATTGGATGCAGAACATAGAGAGACTTTTTCTTATCAGTAAGTGTGAGAGGTACAGTAGAAAAAATAATATCGTAAGAAGTTTCGTCAACCTCGTGTAAGCGGTCAGCTGAATTAGTCTCTGTAAAAAAGATCATCGGGAATAATTGCTGAAGTTCACTTTTTAAGATCAATGAAGAGCTAATGCCACTTGGACAGACGATCACGGCTCTTATTTTTCTATTTCTTTCTTCTGCGTCCGCTTTTCTGATCTCTCCGCCAAATAGTATAGTGAAAAAACCAATCTCTTCTTCAGGGATGCTCTTCCCTATTCGTCTTTCTAACGGAAGTAATGCTTTTCTTGTCATTTCGTAGATGGAAGCATATTGATGCTTAATTTGATCGATCATCACATTAGGTAAATAAAAAGAATAGGAAATACGAAAATAGGCAGGGACCAAGTGATAAAAGACATTCATCAATAATTCACGAAACGAAGCAAATTCTACGGCCATCAGGAATTCCATGCGATGGATGACTTCTGAAGAACATTCCAGCAAAAAATCAAGTGCAGGCTCCTGGACATCTCCTTCAACGATCGATGCTAAGCAAAGAGAGAAAAATATAATCTCCGAATTTTGATGTTCGGAATAGCCAAGGCCAGTCAATACTTGTCGACTAATGTCAGTGACTGCAAGAGAAGCCAACAGTTCAGCATCTTTTACCAGTTCCATGGATGTTTTTCCAATTCGAATGGTTGTCAAACTCAAATAATAAGCTAATTCATCCATTCGATTTGGTGCGAATCGAAGATCTGATAGTGAAATCGTTTTATCTAGCAAATCTCTAACTTTGGCGTAATAATCAATGGAAAGGGTTGCGGTTAAATACGTGAGCCCAAATCTTCCAGCAAGTGACTGCATCAAACGAGCAGTGCGATTTTTTGCTTCTCTTCTTAATATTGCTTCTGACCCTAGCAGCCTAAAACCAGTTTTCCTAGTATACGACAGCTGACAATCTTCCACTTCTAATTCATTTCTTATCTTTTTGATATCTGACAGGACTGTCCCTTTAGAAACCTGAAGAAAATCTTGAAAATGAAAAACAGAAACAGACGTTGCAGTCGAATAAACCATCAAATAAAGAAGATCTCTTCGCTCTTGTTCGGTATACACAGCTTCAAATCGAGTAATATCCAAAAATTTTTCTGCCCAGTCGATTGCTCGGAATTTCTTTATACGGATATGGGTATCATCCACATATTCGGCAAAAGGAGTTAATTGTTTGATCGCCTCGCTTGTATTTACTTCGATGATCTCTGCTGCTTTTTCTAGACTGATTTCTCTTGGTGTTTTCAGGAGATAACTAATTTTGTAGTTCACAGCGCTGTTCACCTCCTACTTATATTCTAGTATGGTAGCGCTTTTAAATCGAGGGGTGTTTGGTACAACTTACAGTTGGATTTTTTTTACGACTGTACCGAACGACTTCTATCGAATGGATACAGAAAAAAAGCAGGTGACCAAATGTCTCCTGCTTTTATGAATTGATTTCGTCCGATCAATGATGATCATGTTTATTTTTTGAGGTCAGTTCTTCAAATTTTTCTTTGACATCTTCAACCGCTTTTTCGATATCTTTTTCAAAGTGATTGGGCTCATTAGGCTTTGTTTCCTCTTCTACAGAATTTGAACCAGATAAAGCTGTTTCTTTATTTTCTGTTTCACCAGAGTTTGTGCCAGCTAATGATTCTTCTTTGTCTTCTGTTTCACCAGAATTAGTTCCTGCTAAAGCCACTTCTTCTTCTGTTTTAGGGGCCATTGAACCTCTTAATCGTTTGTGTTTTTCACCGTCATAATTTGTCATGTTGGTTCCTCCTAGTAGTTCTATACTTTTTCATCGTACAATAAGACAGTTTATGCGTCAAAAAACAAACCCGATTCTTACAAATATGTCATATTTTTCCTTCTGATTCTTGAATGCTTTTGATTCCTTCTTCCAAAATTTTCATTTGTAAGATTGTTTCTTCATCTTTGATGACTTTTTCTGCGCCATTAACTAATGTCTCGTAAATCCCTTCGTAGACACGGCTGTAATCACCAACCTCGGAAATTACTTTTTCTTCATGATAATTCCCTTGTTCATCTATATAGGTCAATACACCATAATGTTCGGGCAAATCGATACCAAAGTCTTCATGATCAGGTATGTAAAACATTTTCAGATGTTCTTCTTGTCGATCTTTTGTTTGTTTCACGAACATCCCTTTTTTTCCGTAAACGACGAAACTTGGACGTTCTTTGATGCGGAAATAACTGGATTTTATCGAAATTTTCATATTTCCATAGAAAAAATCCAGATCGAAGTAATCATTCATTCGTCCTTTCCCTAAAAGTTGACGTACATCATAGCTGATATCATCTGGTTCGCCGAAATAAGAAAGAACTTGATCTACTGTATGACAAGCATGTCCATATAAATAGCTGTTCGCAGTAGAAAATTCATGCGTATTTTCTGGTACTTCCAGTCTGAAATAATCATAATGCATTTCTACTTCTAAAATATCCCCTAATTTTCCGCTTTCGATTACTTTTTGGACTGTCAAGAAATCAGAATCGAACCGTCTGTTTTGGTAACATTGGATAAATAGCCCTTTTTCTTTTGCTAATGCAAATAACTCTTCTGCTTCCTTTGACGTTTCTGCAAAAGGTTTCTCTACTAGTACATTCTTACCATGTTCGAGTGCCATTTTTCCATATTCATAATGAAATTGACTAGGTGTAGTGATGACAACTAATTGGATCTCAGGATCATCCCAAAGATCAGACAGCTGATCAGTATATTCGATGTCTTCGAATGTTTTCCACACTGGTTCAGATGGGGAAAAAATTTTTTTGATATTGATTTTGTTCGTAAGTTTTCTTGAAAAAGGCAAATGATAGCGATTTGTACTCTTTCCATTGCCAAGATAAGCGATTGTAAGCATGAGTGGTGCCTCCTTTTATTGATGCTTTCAGTATATCCTAGAAAAGCGCAGAAAGTATTTATAATAGCTATTCTGGTAAAAAAGTTCAGAAAAACACTTGTTATTATTCGGTTTGATGAAATTAATGTTCAAAGTAAGGATAAAAATCAAAAAGATAGTAGCGGAACCAAGTGTTTATCAGTAAGATAGAATTTGGAGGTCAGATCATGCTTATTGAAGAAAAACTAACAAAACAAGAGTTGTTTACCACGACAGAGAAACGGATTGCCGATTACATCCGTAGGAATATCGAAGCTGCAGTCTACATGACGATTGAAGAATTAGCAAAAGCTACGTATACTTCCCATTCAGCTATCATTCGTTTATGCAAAAAAATGGGATTCAGCGGATTTAAAGAATTCCGTTTCGAGCTGGGGCGGGAAGTTCATCAATTGATTGCTCAGTTCAATCAAACGATTGATCCTAATTTTCCTTTTTCAAGTGAAGATAGCACTCAGCAAATTGCAAAGAAAATGGCGGATTTATCGATCCAGTCAATAAAAAAAGCACAATTGCAGATTGAACATGAAGATTTAGATCAAATCGGTAAAGTATTGAACAAGGCACAGCGAATCTTTCTTTTTGCAAAAGGTGATTCTCAAATCACGGCAAGGAAATTCCAGAATAAAATGGTCAAGTTGAATAAGTTTTTGATCATGGCTGAAGAATACAGTGATTCTTCTTGGAATGCAGCCAATTTGACTAGCGAGGATTGCGCCATTTTTATTAGCTACAGCGGTCGCATCCATCATTATGAACGAATAATGACCTATTTGAAGCATGTAGAGGCCCCTACCTTGCTGATTACCGGAAATCAGCATTCAGAAATGGCCAAACAGGCTGATATGTGTCTTGTTATATCGCAGGAGGAATATGATTTTGCTAAAGTAGCGACTTTCTCCTCTCAAATTGCCTTCGATTACGTATTAAATACGTTATTCTCAGTGATATATTCTCAAAATTTTGAAGAGAATATCCGCAACTTGAAAAACAAACAAGAATTGATGCAAAAAGGCCTTCTTAAAGAATATCGGAAAACTTAAGAAAAGATCCTCATTTAGTAATAAGAAAGATAGTGTTTGATAGGCTCTCTTTGATATCATCATAAAAACAGGCTGAAGTTTTCTTTTTCAAACTTCAGCCTGTTTGTTTACGGAACGATTCGAATAGATATATTATAGAAATGAGGAATAGCTAACTTCTGTTTCTTATTTTGAATGATTGACGAAAAAGATATATAAGAAGGAGGAAAATCAGTATACATGCAGCTAACAATCCATACAGGAAAAATCGTTTGTTCTCGGATACTTTCTGTACTTCTTTTTGAACTTCTTTTGCATGATAAGGAACCCGGTGCCCTCTGACAAGTAAGCGATGACTGTTGACCATATAAGGTGTACAAGTTAGGAGTGTCACGAAATCCTGCCCTTTTTCGATTCTCAGATCTTTTGTATCAGTCGGTTCTACCGTCTTGATCTGATCGACTTGATAAGCGAGTGTCCGTCCATTGATTTCGATATAGAAAGAATCACCTAAAGTCAGTTTCGGTAAGTCTGTGAACAACTTTGCTTGAAGCAGTCCTCGATGGCTGGAAATAACGGCATGTGTATTTTCTCCCCCCGTAGGATAAGACGTTCCTTCCAATAATGAGGCACCTTTTTCTAGCAGCACAGTATTCGTTTCATCAAAAATTGGCAAATGGACATTGATCTCAGGGATCGTCAAAATACCGATCGTATGTTTCTCAAAATAGGTTCTATCCTTTTTCGCAGGTTCTTTTTTCTTAGTAAAGGGATCTGCACCTGGATTTCCACCTTCTTTTGCTAATTGCTGGTTTTTCTTTGTCATGTTTTCTTGGATTTTAGCCATGACTTCTTCATTTTCTTTGACCGCTTGTTGCTGATAATGAGAGATGATCTGCTGATCCAGATAATTATTCAGCGCGTCGCTAACAAATGGATAAGCTAGTATCCCTATTCCTGAGAGAAGCAAGAAAAGCATCAGCAGATCTAGAAGTTTCCTTTTCTTTGGTTTCATTTGTGTTCTCCTTGTGATGACTGTTTGATAATAAAAGAAAAAGGAGCATTTGCGTAATCCGCTGCTCCTTTTTCCAATTCTTGCAAAAAGACTAAATCTGACTGCGCTTGCGTCTAGCAAAGTACAGTCCAGCAATCAATAGAAGGACTACTCCTGCACCGATATACACATAGATTCCCTTACCGCCTGTTGAAGGAAGTGTACCTTTGTGTTTATTTGGTATTTTTTCAGGAGAAATCAACTGTCCTGCTGTTACATAAGATTGTTCATCGATAGTAAATGCTACACGGTTTGTTAATGGAACATATTTTTCTGGCGCTTTCGTTTCTTCCAGATAGTACGTGCCATATTTTAGACCTGTCACATCGATTAAACCGTTACTTGTGGTTGTAAAAACCGTTGCTGATTCTTTCGCCGATACCCAGCTGACGGCTTTTGTGGATGGGTCGATCGATAAATATTTCGCTGTGTCACTATCTTGATCACGAACGACGAATTCTGCTCCAGCAAGTGTTTGATCTGATGTAACGTCACCATCTACTTTAACAAATCGTTTGCCCCCAGTAACGACATCGACTGACGGTGGTGTTTGATCATTTGTATGCCCGTTATCGACATTTGCTTGGTTAGAAAATCCTTTGGTTGGATCTGCTTTTTCGTTCAAATGCATATAGTAAACGAATGTCAATGTACTGCCAGGAGTTAATGAAGGAATATAATTTGGTTCAACTGAAACCGTGAATCCGTTTGTTTGCTCAGTGACAGAATAATTTACTGGGTCGATTTCTTTATTTCCATCATATAAGGCATAAGCATACGTTCCTGAAGAATCATTATCAAATGTTAAAGCAGCGTCATGAGTATCGATAAGTTTGAATGTTGTGTACTTGTTTTGCGTTCCTTCTTTATCAGCGATACCTAATGGGATATTGACAGAAATCTCATATTGAATTTTTTCACCGATTGCGACATCTTTTCCATTCAATTGAGGTGTTGTTTTATCAACTTTAGACGTATCATTTTTGATGGTCTTTTCTACTGGTGTTTGGCTATTTGCCAGGATCTCAAAAGGCGTGATTGTTTGCTTTTCAATCATTTCCGCATTATCAGGAGCTTTTACTTCTTCTAAATTATATTTTCCAACTTCTAAATGATTAACGATCAACTGGCCTTTTTCAATAGATGCCTCGGCAAAGTCATTGTTGCCGATGTCATAAGAATGACCAGTAATGAAATGTTTGGCTTTGGTTTGATCAGTTGTCCAAGTGTACAATTCATCTGTGACACTTTGGATGTGTTTTTTGACGCTTGGTGTTCCTTCTTCTTTAGAA